>JBKGZF010000289.1:0-3863 GCA_046545715.1 Nitriliruptoraceae bacterium
CCGAGACGGGCGCGATCGTGTCGATCGACACCGTCAAGGCCGAGGTGGCACGCGAGGCGGTCGCGGCCGGTGCGGCGGTCGTGAACGACGTGTCGACGGGCTCGCTCGACCCCGCGATGTTCCCCACGGTCGCCGAGCTCGGCGTGCCCTACGTGCTGACCCACCTGCAGGGCACCCCGCTGACGATGCAGCGCGCGCCGGCCTACCAGGACGTGGTCGCCGAGGTGTTCGAGGCGCTGGCCGGTGGGCTCGAGCGCCTGGAGGAGCTCGGGCTGCCGCGCGAGCGGGTGATGGTCGATCCGGGGATCGGCTTCGGCAAGACCCTCGAGCACAACCTGGCGCTGCTGCGCTCGGTGGGCGAGCTGTGCTCGCTGGGCCGACCGGTGCTGATCGGCACCTCGCGCAAGGGCTTCATCGGCCGGCTCACCGGCGTCGACGATCCGCTCGACCGGCTCGAGGGGTCCCTGGTGACCGCGAGCCTGGCCGTCGCCGGCGGCGCACGCATCGTGCGCGCCCACGACGTGGCCGCGACCGTGCGCGCGGTGACGGTCGCCCACGCGGTCGCCACCGCAGGGGAGCAGTGACATGGATCGCATCCACCTCACCGGCATCGAGGCGTTCGGCCACCACGGCGTGCTCGCCCACGAGCGCGAGCTCGGCCAACGGTTCGTGGTCGACCTGGTGCTGGAGCTCGACCTGGCGGCCGCCGCCCGCTCCGACCGGCTCGAGGACACCGTCGACTACGGGCTGCTGTGCGGCGACGTCGCCGCGATCGTCGCCGGCGAGCCCGCCGACCTGATCGAGGCGGTCGCGGGCCGCATCGCCGACCGGGCGCTCGACCGGCCGGAGGTCGCCGCTGTCGAGGTGACCGTCCACAAGCCGGGAGCGCCGGTCCCGACGCTCGTGCACGACGTGGCCGTGACGCTGCGCCGGGAGCGGGCGCGGTCATGAGCGAGACCGTCCTGCTGGGGCTGGGAGCCAACGTCGGTGACGCGTTGGAGACGTTGCACGCCGCGATCTACGCCCTCGACGACATCGACGGGCTGGCGGTCGACGAGGTCTCGGGGGTCTACCGCACCCCGCCGTGGCCACCGCCTGACGACCCGCGCTCGGTCACCCAGGAGCCGTTCCACAACCTGGCGGTGCGCGCGGTGACCTCGCTCGAGCCGCACGCGCTGCTGCACGAGACCCAGCTGATCGAGGCGGCGTTCGGCCGCGACCGCGCCAACGAGGTGCGCTGGGGCCCGCGTCCACTGGACATCGACCTGCTGCTGTTCGGCGACCGCGAGCTCGACACCCCGGAGCTGACCCTGCCGCATCCGCGCATCGCCGAGCGTGCGTTCGTGCTGGTGCCGCTGCTCGAGGTCGCCCCGGGCGGTGCGCTGCCGGACGGGCGCCGCTTCACCACGCTGCTGGCGCAGCTCGCCCCGGTCGAGGGCATCGATCTCGAGCTTCGCTTCGAGGAGGTGCCCACCCACCACCTGCCGCGGCCCGAGGGGCCCTCGGCGCCGCCGGCGAGCTTCACCCGGCCCGGGCGCGAGCCCGCCCACGGCTACGGTGCGCCCCCCGATGCCGAACCACCTGGCACCGAGCCGCCCGACCGACGCCCGTGAGGCCCACGTGAGCGAGAACGACCCCGCGCCCGACCCCCAGGACGACTCCAAGCTCGCCGAGATCGTGGCCACCCGGCGCGCCAAGGTGCAGCGGCTGCGCGAGGAGGGCGTCGACCCCTACCCGGTGCGCTTCCGTCCGACCCACACCCTGGCCGAGGTCCGCGCCGCGCACGAGGGGCTCGAGCCTGGCGACGAGACGGGCGTCGAGGTGACGGTCGCCGGCCGGGTGGTCGGCCAGCGCGAGCTCGGCCGGCTGACCTTCCTGGTGCTGCGCGAGGACGGCACCGACCTGCAGCTGTTCTGCCCGGTCAAGGCGCTCGACGCGCCGTCGCGTGAGCTGCTCGAGCTCATCGACGTGGGCGACTGGCTCGGCGCCACCGGCGAGGTGCTGGCCACCAAGACCGGCGAGCTCTCGGTGCGCCCCGCGACGCTTGAGCTGCTCGGCAAGGGCCTGCGCCCGCTGCCCAAATGGCACGGGCTGACCGACACCGAGGCGCGGTTCCGCCAGCGCGAGCTCGACCTCACCGTCAACGCCGACTCGCGACGGGTGTTCACCCTGCGGCCGCGGGTGATCGCCGCGCTGCGCGACGAGATGACCGAGCGCGGGTTCGTCGAGGTCGAGACCCCGATCCTGCACCCGATCCCCGGTGGCGCGGCCGCCAAGCCCTTCGTCACCCACCACAACGCGCTCGACGAGGACCTCTACCTGCGCATCGCCCCGGAGCTCTACCTCAAACGGCTGATCGCTGGGGGGATGCCCCGGGTGTTCGAGCTCGGCCGGGTGTTCCGCAACGAGGGCATCAGCACGCGGCACAACCCCGAGTTCACCATGCTCGAGTCGTACGCCGCCTACGACGACTACCACGACGTGATGGAGCTGACCGAGGCGCTCGTGCAGCGAGCGGCGACCGAGGCGCTCGGCACCGTGGAGCTGACCTACCAGGGCCGCGAGGTGTCGCTGGCCGGGCCGTTCGCGCGGGCGACGCTGCTCGACCTGGTACGCGAGGCGACCGGTCGCGCCGATCTGGACTACGACCTGCCGCTCGAGGAGCTGCGCGCGGTGTGCCACCGTCACGGCGTCGCCTACGAGCCGCCCTGGGGCGCCGGCAAGCTCGTCCTCGAGCTCTACGAGCAGCTGGTCGAGCACACCCTGTGGGATCCGACCTTCGTGCTCGACTACCCCGTCGAGGTGTCACCGCTGGCGCGTCGGCACCGCAGCGAGCCGCACGTGACCGAGCGCTTCGAGCTGATCGTGACCGGACGGGAGTTCGCCAACGCCTTCTCGGAGCTCACCGACCCCGACGACCAGCGGGCCCGCCTCGAGGCGCAGGCCGCCGCGAAGGCCGCCGGCGACGAGGAGGCCATGGCGGTCGACGAGCCCTACCTGCGGGCCATGGAGCTCGGCCTGCCGCCCACCGGCGGGCTCGGGGTCGGCGTCGACCGGCTGGTGATGCTGCTGGCCGACGTCGCCAACATCCGCGACGCGGTGCTGTTCCCCACCCTGCGTCCCGAGCGCTGAGCGAGGAGCCGACGGTGCGGGTGACGGTGTTCGTCTCCTCCTCTCAGGGGGTCGATGAGCGTTACCGGGCGGCGGTGGCGGCCGTGGGTGCGCGGCTGGCGGCCGGTGGCCATGAGCTGGTCTACGGCGGGACCGGCATGGGGCTGATGGGCGTGCTGGCCGACAGCGTGCGCCGCGGCGGGAGCCGGGTGACCGGCGTGGTGCCGCGGCGGTTCGCCGACCGCGGCCTGATCGACCCGGACGTGGACGAGCTGGTGGTCACCGACGGGATGGCGGCGCGCAAGCAGGTGATGCTCGAGCGCGGCGAGGCCTTCGTCGCGCTGCCCGGCGGGTTCGGCACCCTGGACGAGCTGCTCGACGTCGTCAGCCTGCGGCAGCTCGGCTACCACGACAAGCCGATCGTGCTGTTCGACGTCGAAGGCTTCTACCAGCCGCTGTTGGCGGCCTTCCAGCGGTTCTTCGACGAGGGGTTCGCCGACCCGGCACTGGCCACGACCTACGCCGCGGCACAGGACCTCGACACCCTGTTCGAGCGTCTCGAGGCCGCAGGCGGGGGCAGCGACGAGGCGCGCGGGGGCAGCGACGAGGACGGTGCTGCGGCGTCGAGGTGGCACGGGCCGCGGTGAGCGCGGGCGCGGGCCGCGGCTGCGCCGGCCGTGGCCAGCCGACCTGCGTCGCGGCGGCTAAGCCCGTGTGACGCGGGGGCCGATCGGCGCCACCCTGCTGGCTCG
>JBKGZF010000290.1:0-3843 GCA_046545715.1 Nitriliruptoraceae bacterium
GCAGGGCGCCGGCCCACTCACCGGTGGTCACCCCGGCACGTGCGCAACGGATCGAGACCGGCATGAGGTTCTCGTCGGTCTCGGCGGTGCGCTTGAGCTCGTCGAGCGCTGCGGTGACCGCAGCGTCGTCGCGCGCGCAGCGCCAGGCCTCCAGGCGGGCCAGCTGCTCGGCCTCGGCCGCCGGATCGACGGTGAGGATCCCGCCCTGGTCGTCGAGCAACGGGGAGGGCTCAGCGGTGGTGTAGGCGTTGACCCCGACCACGGTCTGCTCGCCGGACTCGATGCGGCGCAGGCGCTCGGCGTTGGAGCGCACCAGCTCGGACTTCATCAGCTCCACCGCCTCCAGCGCCCCGCCCGCGTCCAGCACGCGCTGCAGCAGCTGCGAGGCCTCCTCGGTCAACCGCTCCACCTCGGCGTCCATGACGCGGCTGCCGGCGAACAGGTCGTCGTACTCGAGCAGGTCGGTCTCGTGCGCGAGGATCTGCTGCATCCGCAGCGAGAGCTGCTGGTCCCAGGGCCGCGGCAGGCCGAGCGCCTCGTTCCAGGCGGGCAGCTGGATCGCGCGGGCGCGCGCGTCACGCGAGAGGGTGACGCCGAGCAGCTCGATCATGATGCGCGTGATGTTGTTCTCGGGCTGCTGCTCGGTCAGACCGAGCGAGTTGACCTGCACCCCGTAGCGGAACCGCTTGTGCTTGGGGTCGGTGACGCCGTAGCGCTCGGTGCAGATGCGGTCCCACAGCTCGACGAAGGCACGCAGCTTGGCGACCTCCTCGACGAACCGGATGCCCGCGTTGACGAAGAACGACATGCGCCCGACGACGCGGCTGAGGTCCTCCGGGGCGACCTGCCCGCGGTCGCGGACGGCGTCGAGCACCGCGATCGCGTTGGCGAGGGCAAAGGCGAGCTCTTGGACCGGCGTCGCCCCCGCCTCCTGGAGGTGGTAGCTGCAGATGTTGATCGGGTTCCAGCGCGGCAGATGCTCGACGGTGTGGGCGATGACGTCGGTGGTCAGGCGCATCGACGGCTGCGGCGGGAAGGCGTAGGTGCCGCGTGAGAGGTACTCCTTGACGATGTCGTTCTGGGTGGTGCCGGTGAGTGCGGCGACGTCGGCGCCCTGCTCCTCGGCGACGGCGATGTACAGCGCGAGCAGCCACATGGCGGTCGCGTTGATCGTCATCGAGGTGTTCATCTGCTCGAGCGGGATGCCGTCGAACAGCGTGCGGAGGTCATCGAGGCTCGAGACCGGCACGCCGACCTTGCCCACCTCCCCGCGGGCGAGCACGTGGTCGGGGTCGTAGCCGGTCTGGGTCGGCAGGTCGAAGGCGACCGACAGCCCGGTCTGGCCCTTGGCCAGGTTGGAGCGGTAGAGCTGGTTGGACGCGGCCGCGGAGGAGTGGCCCGAGTAGGTGCGCATCAGCCAGGGCCGGTCGGGCTCGGCGAGCCTGCCCCCGGCCGCGTGCGGGTCGTCCCGGCCGTCGGACACACGGGCCTCCGGGTGGTGGGCGTAGGTACCGCCGCAGGGTAGCCGTGGGCCCCCGTGGCACCCGGTCGGGACCGGTTCGGGGGCGCGGACGCGACGTGGAGGCGGGCCGCAAGGGGTTGGGATGGCTGCGGGGACGTCGAGGTGGTAGGTGTCGGGGTTGCCGGGCACCGCGGGTGTTGGCATGCTTCGTACGGGGTCGGCGTGGTCGCCACCGGCTGGAGGCACGGGTCAGGAGCGTCGATGTCGCGTGGGGCGGGGTTCGCTGCGGCTGCGATGCTGCTCACCGCGAGCCTTGCCGTGCCCGCGGCGACCGCACAGACGCTGGACGACCTCGACGACGTCGAGCGCCGGGTGGCCGAGCTCACCGACGATCTCGAGGACACCACCAGCCGGGTGGAGGCGACCCGCTCGGCGATCGAACTGGTCCACGACGAGATCGATGAGCTCGAGCGGATGGCAGGCCAGCTCGAGGACGACGTCGCGGTTGCCGAGCGCAAGCTCGGCAACCAGGCCCGGACCGCGTTCATGCAGGGGGCCGCCTTCGACCTGGAGACGCTACTGGCGGCCGAGGGGCCGCAGGCAGCGATCGAGCGTGCGTCGCTGCTCGCCGCGCTCCAGCGGCGCGACCAGGTCCGGGTGGAGTCGGCGACCGCCATGCGCCAGCAGCTGGAGACCACCGAGGCCCTGATCGAGCAACGCGAGGACGAGCTCGACCGGCTGGAGGCCGCGCTGGTCGAGGAGGAGGAGGCCCTCCAGGCCGAGCTCGCCGGTGCCGAGTCGCAGGCTCAGGAGCTGCGGTCCCTCACCGCGCGCCAGCGGCGGGTCGACCGTGGCGACCAGCAGGGCATCTACGCCTGCATCTTCGACCGGGGCGCCCACCGCTTCCGCGATACCTGGGGCGCTCCGCGCAGCGGCGGGCGCAGTCACAAGGGCACCGACGTCTTCGCCGCCTACCGCCAGCCGGTCTACGCGTTCACGACCGGGGTGATCCAGCGTCGCTCCAACAGCGGGCTCGGGGGGATCGGGCTGTATCTGCGCGGGGACGACGGCAACGTCTACTACTACGCCCACCTGGCCTCGATCGCTGACGACGCCGCGGTCGGCACGCGGGTCACCGCGGGTGAGCTGGTCGCCTACAACGGTGATACCGGCAACGCCCGCGGCGGCGCACCGCACGTCCACTTCGAGCTGCACCCCGGCGGCGGTGCGCCGATCAACCCCTACCCGTGGCTCGCGGCCGCCTGCTACTGAGCTCAGCGGGCACCGCGACGGGCGGTGCCGGTTTGGCGCTCCTGCACGATGCCGGGCACCCTTGCGGTCGCTCGCTGCCGCGGCCGCGCCCGCGGGTTGTCGCTATCACAGTCGTCGCCGCCCGTACGCGGAGGTCCCGTGGGTACGACCCTGCCCAAGGTGCGCCGCCGTCGGCGGTCCCGCGCCGTCGTGGTGCCCACCATCGTGGCGTTGGTCGTGCTGGCCACGGCCACCTCGATGGCGCTGGCTGACGACCTCGATGAGCTGCGCGGACGGTCAGACGAGCTCGAGGACGAGCTCGATGCGACCGTCGTCGAGGAGGAGCGCCTGATCGGCGAGATCGCACGCACCGAGGAGGACCTCGAACGGCTCGAGCAGCAGGAGGAGGAGCTCAAGGAGCGTGCGGCTGAGCTCGACGCCGCACTCGAGGACCGGGCGCGTGAGATGTTCATCCGCGGGGCCGGCGCCGACCTGGAGCTGGTGCTCGCCTCGCAGGGGCCCGAGGCCGCGGTGGAGCGCGCGGCACTGGTCGAGGCGCTGCAGACCCGCGAGCGCGCCTCGCTCGAGGAGGCGACCGCAGCCCGCCGCTCCCTCGATCAGGTCACCCAGCTGGCCGAGCAGCGCCGCGAGGAGCTGACCGAGCTCACCGCCGAGCTCGAGCAGCGCGCGTCCGAGCTCGAGAACGAGCTCGGCACCGTGCGCACGCAGGTCGATGCCCTCGAATCGTTGGCCGCGCGCCAGCGGGAGATCGACCAGGGCGACCAGCAGGGCACCTACGCCTGTCCGCTCGATCCGGGGGTGACGCGGTTCACCGACTCCTGGGGGGCGCCGCGCAGCGGCGGGCGCAGTCACAAGGGCACCGACATCATGGGCCCGATGGGCTCGCCGGTCTACGCCTTCACCGACGGCGTCATCGCCCGACACTCCAGCGGCGGGCTCGGCGGGCTGTCGATCTACCTGCGTGGCGACGATGGGCAGACCTACTACTACGCCCACCTGCAGGGCTACGCTGACGCCGGCGCCGTCGGCAACCGTGTCGAGGCCGGCGAGCAGATCGCCTACAACGGTGATACCGGCAACGCCCGCGGCGGCGCACCGCACGTCCACTT
>JBKGZF010000291.1:0-3830 GCA_046545715.1 Nitriliruptoraceae bacterium
CTCCCGAGGTAGGGCGAGGCGTCGAGGTTGGTGACCAGGGCCTGGAAGGGATGCGACGGGTCGTGCTCGGGGGCCGGCACCTGGTCCAGCAGCACGCGGAACAGCGGGGCGAGATCGGTGCCCGGTTCGGCGGGATCCAGGGTCGCGGTGCCCTCCCGTGCGTTGGTGTAGAGCACCGGCAGGTCGATCTGGGCGTCATCCGCGCCGAGGTCGATCAGCAGGTCGTAGGTGGTCGCCACGACCTCGTCGATGCGGGCGTCGGGACGATCGATCTTGTTGACCACCACGAACACCGGCAGTCCGCGCTCCAGGGCCTTGCGCAGCACGAATCGCGTCTGCGGCAAGGGGCCCTCGGAGGCATCGACGAGCAGCAGGGCGCCGTCGACCATCGCAAGCGCGCGTTCGACCTCGCCGCCGAAGTCGGCGTGACCGGGGGTGTCGACGACGTTGACGGTCACGGTGCCACCATCCCCGGTGGGGACCTCGACCGCGGTGTTCTTCGCGAGGATGGTGATCCCCCGCTCCTTCTCCAGGGCGTCGGAGTCCATGACCCGCTCGTCGACGTCCTGGTTGGCGCGGAAGACACCGGACTGCCACAGCATGGCGTCGACCAGGGTGGTCTTGCCGTGGTCGACGTGGGCGATGATGGCGACGTTGCGAAGATCGGTGCGGGTGGCCACGGCGTTCCTGGCGAGGAGGGGAAACCAGCCAGGATAACCCGCCCGCCAGGCAGCCTCGTGTCCGCGGCGATCACGGTCCACCGGTCGGCTCCGACCCATCGCGGCCCGCGCCCGACCGGCCTAGCGTCGGCGCTGACGGCGACAGGCATGGGCCATGGGCACGGGCGGGCAGGTGGGCAGGTCGGTGATGGACCGGGCGCGCACGCACATCCACCCGGTGGTCTTCCCCGTCTCTGCGCTGGTGATCGTCGGCTTCGTGATCTACGGCACCGCGGCCAGCGAGGCGGCCCGGTCGATGCTCGAGGGCGCGCAGGAATGGATCACCGCCACGTTCAGCTGGCTGTTCATCGCTGCGGTCGCCGCCTTCATCGTCTTCCTGCTCTACCTGGTGGTAGGGCGTTACGGCCAGGTGCGGCTCGGGCCCGACGGCTCGCGTCCCGACTACGGCTACCTGACGTGGTTCGCGATGCTCTTCAGCGCGGGGATGGGGATCGGGCTGGTGTTCTGGGGCGTGGCCGAACCCGTCCTCCATCTGGTCGACGCACCCCGCGCTGAGGACGGCACCGCCGCTGCCGGTCTAGATGCCATGGTCCTGACCTACCACCACTGGGGTCTGGGCGCGTGGTCGGTGTACGCCGTCCTTGGCCTCTCGCTCGCCTACTTCTCCTACCGCCATGACCTGCCGTTCACGATCCGCACCGCGCTCTACCCCCTGATCGGCAGGCGGATGTATGGCTGGCTCGGCAACGTCGTGGACATCCTGGCGGTGTTCGGCACGATGTTCGGCATCGCCACCTCGCTCGGCCTCGGAGTCTCACAGGTCAACGCCGGGCTCAACGCGGCCTTCGACGTACCGATCAGCGAGGGCGTCCAGGTCCTGTTGATCGTGGTGATCACCCTCGCCGCCACCACCTCGGTCGTCACCGGCCTCGACCGGGGCATCCGGCGCCTCTCCGAGGCGAACATGACGCTGGCGGGGCTGCTGCTGCTGTTCGTCGCGGTCACCGGTCCGACCGTGCTGCTGCTCAGCGCCTACGTGGAGAACCTCGGCAGCTACGCCCACGGCTTCGTGGAGCTGATGTTCTGGTCCGGTAGCTACGCGAGCGAGCAGCGGCAGTGGCTGGCGGACTGGACCATCTTCTACTGGGCCTGGTGGATCTCCTGGGCGCCGTTCGTCGGCAGCTTCATCGCCCGGATCTCGCGCGGCCGCACGATCCGCGAGTTCATCCTCGGCGTGCTGCTGGTCCCCTCGCTGGTCTCCTTCCTGTGGTTCACCGTGATGGGCAACACCGGGATCTTCTTCCAGCGCGACGGCACCGCCGACATCTACGGGGTGATGGAGCAGGCGGGCTTCGACGAATCCCTGGCGATGTTCGCCCTGCTCGAGGAGCTTCCGTTGGCGACGGTCACCACCATCGTCACCATGGTGGTGATCACGGTGTTCTTCGTCACCAGCTCCGACTCCGGCTCGTTCGTCATCGACATGATCGCCTCCGGCGGCGCGCTGCACCCACCGATCGCGCTGCGCGTCTTCTGGGCGCTGACCGAGGGGGCGGTCGCCGCCGCCCTGCTCGTCGCCGGCGGCCTCGCGGCCCTGCGGGCGGGCGCCATCATCACCGGCCTGCCCTTCACGCTGGTGCTATTGGTGGTGGTCGTCGGCGTCTTCAAGGGCCTGCGCAGCGAACGCGACGACCTCAGCCTCGAGGAGGTGGTGGCCGCTCCACTGGTCGAGGGTGCCGACGAGACCGAGGTGCGCACCCACGGCCCCGCGCCGCGGCTCGACAGCGCCGGGAACGATGCGGTGCCGCCACCGCGGGGAGGACCGGATGATGTCACAGACGCATGACGGCGCGGTACAGCGGGTCCTCGTCGGCATCAACGCCTCCGAGCGCTCGGTGCACACCCTGCGGCGCGCGGCCGAGGAGGCCCGGGCGCGCGGCGCCACGCTCGAGGTGCTGTTCACCTTCCCGCCCCGGCGACCGGGGACGGCGTTCCCCGTCCCCCCGGTCCGCGACGAGGACAGCGAGGACCGCGAGCGTTCACGTGCGCAGGTCATCGATCGCCTCCGACGCTGGCTCGACGAGAGCGGGGTCGACCTCGACGACCTCGAGGTCGAGTGGTCGGTGATCGCCGATCGTCGCCCCGCTCGCGCGCTGGTCGAGCGCTCGGCCACCGCGGACCTGGTGGTCGTGGGGGCCCCTGGCCAGGGTGGCTCCCCGCAGCTGAGCCGTGGCCCCTCGATCAGCGACCAGGTCACCCGGCACGCCAAGGCGCCGGTCCTGGTGGTGCGCGAGAGCACCAGCTAGCACCAGGCGGTGGTCGACCACCCATCCGTCCGGCGCGCGCCAAGATTCCTGTTTACACGATACTGATATATCAGTAGGTTGCGCAGCGGGAGCCATCCGGGAGGGAGCACCACGACCGCCGCCGCGACATCGCTCGACGACCTGGCCGTGCTCGTCCCCGACCGGGCGGCGACCACCGGCCTGAGCCAGCAGGCCTACTACCTGCTGCGCGACCGGATCGTCACCCTGGCGCTGCCCCCGGGCTCCCTGGTCAACGAGCGCGAGCTCGGTGAGGAGTTCGGCCTCGGCCGCACCCCGATCCGCGACGCGCTGCGCCGCCTGGCCGACGACGGGCTGGTCGAGGTCTGGCCGCGTCGGGGCATCTACGTCGGCGCGATCGACGTCGGCGACCTGCGTGGCATCTCGGAGCTGCGCGTGGAGCTCGAGGGCTTCGCCGCCCGCCTGGCGGCACAGCGCGCCACCGACGCCGACCGCGACGACCTCGCCGAGCTGCTCGAGGAGCTCGACGCGCTCACCGGCGAGACCGACGAGCGCCGCCTGATCCACCTCGATCAACGCATCCACCGCCTGATCTACCGCATCGCCCGCAACCCGTTCCTGGAGGCAGCCGCGGAGCGCGCCTACGTCCTCGCGCTGCGGCTGTGGTTCCTCGCGCTCGAGCGGGTCGCGCGGCTCGAGGACGCCGTCCACGAGCACCGCGAGCTGCTCGGGTCGATCGCAAGGGGCGACGAGCAGGCTGCTGCCACCGTCGCCCGCACCCACGTCGAGGACTTCGAGCGTCAGATCCGCCAGCTGCTCTGAGCAGCTGCCGCCCTAGGGAGAGCATCCAACCGCCCCAACGGGG
>JBKGZF010000292.1:0-3813 GCA_046545715.1 Nitriliruptoraceae bacterium
GATCCCGAGCAGGTGGACCTGCGCTCGCTGCGCCGTTACCTGGCTGAGCTCGAGCAGCGTGGCTACGCGCGTAGCACGCGTGCGCGACGCACCTCGACCTTGCGGATCTGGTTCGGACTCCTGGAGCGACGCGGCGTGATCAGCGCCGATCCGACCCGAGCACTGGCGACCCCCAAGCAGGGCCGCTACCTACCTCGCGTGCTGCGGGTCGACCAGGTGGCTGAACTGCTGGCCTCGCCGGATCGCAGCACCCCGGTCGGCCGGCGTGACGCGGCCCTGCTCGAGCTGCTCTACGGCACCGGTGCACGCGTCGGTGAGGTGTGCGGGCTGGACGTCGGCGCGCTGGACCTCGCCCAGGGCCTCGTCCGGCTCGACGGCAAAGGAGGCCGGCAGCGGCTGGTACCGCTCGGCGAGCCGGCGATCGACGCGGTGGAGGACTACCTGGCGTCCGGGCGCCCCGCTCTCCACGGGGCCGGTGCCGTCGACGCGCTGCTGCTCAACGGCCATGGGCAACGCCTCGGGGTACGCGACGCACGTTCGATCGTCCAGCGCGAGGCGCGTCGGCGGGGGTTGGGCAACGTCACGCCCCACACGCTGCGTCACTCCTACGCCACCCACCTGCTCGAGGGCGGGGCCGACCTGCGGCAGGTCCAGGAGCTGCTCGGACACGCCTCGCTGGCGACGACGCAGCGCTATACCCACCTCTCGCGCGGCCGTCTTCGCGAGATCCACCAGGCGGCGCATCCACGGGCCCGCGCATCACGGCCGTCGCCATACGACCCTGTGCGGCGAACGGAGCACGAGTAGCATGGGGCATGGGCCAGCGCTCACCGACTACGACCGTGACCGAGCCGCCAGGGGCGTCGTGCAGATGGGTACCGACACCAGCGTCGAGCGTGACGCCGACGTGCTGTGGAAGCGGTACACGGCGACCCGTGACCCGCAGCTGCGTGAGCAGCTGATCCTCCACTACGCGCCGCTGGTCAAGTACGTGGCCGGACGCGTGGCGGTCGGGATGCCGGCCAGCGTCGAGCATGCCGACCTCGTCTCCTACGGCATCTTCGGGCTGATGGACGCGATCGAGAAGTTCGATCCGGCCAAGGGCTTCAAGTTCGAGACCTACGCGGTCACCCGCATCCGCGGAGCGATCATCGATGAGCTGCGCTCGGTCGACTGGGTCCCGCGTTCGGTGCGGGCTCGCGCCCGGCAGCTCGAGGGCGCCTTGCAGCGGCTGGAGTCGGAGCTACATCGCAGTCCGACCGAGGAAGAGCTCGCCGCCGAGCTCGACTGGACCGTCGAGGAGCTGCAGGAGACACTCACGCGGGTATCGATGACCTCGGTCGCGGCGCTCGACGAGGTCCTCGACAGCGGTGACGGTGATCGCATCGCACTGGTCGACACCCTCCAGGACCTCGCCGCTGAGCAGCCGGAGGACTCGGTCGATTCCGAGGACGTCCGTCACCTGCTGCGTACCACGCTCGGCCGGCTCTCCGAGCGTGAGCAGACCGTGCTCGGCCTCTACTACTACGAGGGCATGACACTGGCCCAGATCGGCGACGTGCTCGGTGTGACCGAGTCGCGCATCTGCCAGATCCACACCAAGGCGCTGATGAGCCTGCGGGCGAAGCTCGGCGACCGGCTGCAGTGAGGCCACCGGGCCGAGGGCGTCCACAGGACGGCGTCGATCGCTGATCGCCCCCTGACGACGGCGACGTAGCGTCGCCTCCCCAGCGATGCCGCTGGTGAGGAGGTGACCGTTCATGGCCAGGCCGTGCTGGTCACCGCGCGCGATGAACCTCAGGTACCTCGCTGCGGTGCTCGCTGTGATCATCGTGGTGCTCGGGTCGGCTCGGGCGGCACCAGCCTCGGCCGAGGTGTCCGGACGAGCCGATGCACCGGGGGCCGTAGCCGAAGGAGGCATGACGGGCGGGGCCGAACCGCGGGACCCGACCGTGTTCAGCGATCGTGCCCTGGCGGGGAGCACGCAGGTGCGTTACCGCCGGCCGGTCGACGGCGCCGTGCTGCGCGGCTTCGACCCGCCCGACCCGCCCTACAGCGCCGGGCACCGCGGCGTCGACCTCGAAGCCGCTGCTGGTGACGTCGTCCGCACCGCCGCGCCCGGTCGGGTCGCGTTCGCCGGGGCCTTGGCGGGCAGCGGGTGGGTCTCGGTGCAGCACGACGACGGCATCGTGACCACCTACGGGGTGCTCGGTGAGCTGGCCGTGGCTCCCGGCGTGACCGTCGTCGCCGGTCAGCCGCTCGGCCGCCTCGAGAACCCGGGCCACGACGATCCGGGTCCTGCCCATGGGCTGCACTGGGGTGCCCGACGCAACGGCCGGTACGTCGACCCGCTCGAGCTGCTTGAGGGCCGTCCGGCGCGGCCCTCGCTGGTCGGCAGCGGCCGCTGGGACGGTGCGGACCACGCGGTCCGCCCCTACGAGCCCTGGGAGGGGGCACGTGCAGGAGGATGGCTGGTCGAGCCCAGCCCGACGGCGACGCGACCGGGGTTCGCCGTACCACCCAACCCCAACCGCTTGGTGCTGGTCCAGGGCCTGGCGAGCTCCTCGAACGGGCAGCTGCTCGATGCGGAGCAGCTCGGCTACGACCCTTCCAGCGTCATCGACTTCGCCTACCCGAGCACAGCCGAGGGTGATGAGCCAGACGGCGGCCAGGATGCCTACAGCGCGGCCGACACCTGGGCCGGCACGGGACCGGCTGCGGAGCAGCTGGCTGAGGATCTGCGTGCCCACGCGGAGGAGCAACCCGGGCGCGCCGTCGATCTCGTCGGTCACTCCATGGGTGGCGTGGTCATCTGGCGCTACCTGCTCGAGCACCACGACGCCTACGACCCCACCCTGCCGCCCATCGGGCAGGTGGCGACCATCGCCGCGCCGTTGCGCGGCTCGGACCTGGCAGCGGCCGGCAAGTCGCTGCTGGACGGCGCCGTGGTGGGCTCCCTGCTGCGTGATGCACAGGCCCGGTTCGGCATCATGGACGATCAGGTCCCGCTCGATGCACCGGCGATCGGTGAGCTGGCCGTCGGCTCGACCGACCTCGCCGAGCTCGCCGCGTCCTGGGAGCTCGCCAGGAGCAGGGGCGCAGCCGGACCGTTGGCGATGGGGACACGTCTGTTGACGATCGGCGGCTCGAAGGATCCGGTGGTGCTCGCCGATCGGGCCCGACTGCCCGAGCCCTCGGACGGCGACGCTGCGCAGTGGCTCACCGGCGAGCACGTGGTCGAGTGGGACCGGGCGCGACGTCGCGAGCGGATCCACGGCGACGGGTTCGAGGTGGAGGCCGAGCACCGGGTCCTGCCCGGCGGGCACGAAGGGGTGACCGAGACCGAGGCGGTGAACCAGTCCTTGTGGCGGTTCCTGGCCGGTCAGGAGGTGAGCGAGAGCCCCGGTCGTCTCAGCTCGTTCGTGGGCCGTGAGCTCGGGTTCGCGGCCCGCTCGTTGGCCGAGCTGGGTCGCTGAACCTCCGTGTGCGGGCCTGGTAGCCCGCCTCCCGGAACCTCCAGGGGTGGCTTGGCGCGCGGTACTCCCTGCGTGCGCGCGCCGTGCGGGCCGTCAGCCCACCCTCGGCCCGGGTGGACCGATCGCATCACGCCCGGCTACCCTCGCCAGCCGGGTCCGGCCCGCTGGTCGGGCCCGTCGTTCGTGCGTGACCCGGTCCCCGCAACGGGTGCCAGCCGCGCACACGATCCCATCCATCACACACGCCCGCCGACGGGCGGCCCCGGTGCTTCGCGCAACGCGAGGTGGGCCGATCCGGACGTGCCTGCGGTGGTCACCTGCGTGACCCCCTGCCGTC
>JBKGZF010000293.1:0-3789 GCA_046545715.1 Nitriliruptoraceae bacterium
TGTCGACGCGCCCACCGCCGAGGAGATGAACGCTGCGACGCGGGCGCAGGGGTTCGGACCGGAGGTCAAGCGGCGCATCATGATCGGCACGCACGCGCTGTCCAGCGGCTACTTCGATGCCTACTACCTGCAGGCCAGCAAGGTCCGCACCTTGATCGCCCGCGACTTCGCGACGGCCTTCGAGCACGTCGATGCGCTCGTCAGCCCGACCTCGCCGACCGTCGCGTTCGGTCTGGGGGACAAGGCCGACGACCCTCTGGCCATGTACCTCAACGACGTCGCGACCGTGCCGGCCTCCTTGGCGGGCACCCCGGCGCTGTCGGTGCCCGCCGGTCTCGCTGAGCCATCCGACGGCTCTTCCGGGGACGCAGCCGATGGCTCCGGTCGCCAGCTGCCGGTGGGCCTGCAGATCATGGCCCCGCTCTCCCGCGACGAGGTGATGTACCGGGTGGGCTGGGCGTTCGAGCAGGCCGTCGGCTTCACCACCACACCGACCGGTCCCCGCGCGGTGACCGACCCGGACCAGGAGGCCGCGTGATGAGCGCGACGCTGCTGCCCGAGGGCTGGGAGCTGGTGGTGGGCCTCGAGGTCCACGTGGAGCTGCAGACCACGACCAAGATGTGGTGCGGCTGCTCCACGACGTTCGGCGACGAGCCCAACACCAACGTCTGTCCGGTGTGCGTCGGGCTGCCCGGCGCGCTGCCGGTGCCGAACGCCCAGGCGATCGAGGACGCCACGCTGCTGGGGCTCGCGCTCAACGGCCAGGTGGCACCGCGGTGCTGGTTCCACCGCAAGAACTACTTCTACCCGGACCTGGCCAAGAACTACCAGATCAGCCAGTACGACGTCCCGCTGATCCACGATGGCCACCTCGACGTCGAGGTGGAGGTGGCCGACGGGCAGCTCGAGACGCGCCGGGTGCGCATCGAGCGGCTGCACATGGAGGAGGACACCGGCAAGTCGCTGCACGTGGGCGACACCGGACGCCTCCACGGGGCCGACCGCTCGCTGATCGACTACAACCGCTCGGGGATCCCCCTGCTCGAGGTGGTCAGCCGACCCGACATCCATGATCCGGAGACCGCTCAGGCCTACCTCCGCGAGCTACAGGCGATCGTGCGCGCCACCGGCGTCTCGGATGCCCGGATGGAGGAGGGCTCGATCCGCTGCGACGCGAACGTCTCGGTGCGGCGTGCCGGTGCCGAGCTCGGCACCCGTACGGAGATCAAGAACCTCAACTCGGTGCGCTCGCTCGGCCGCGCGGTGCGCTACGAGGCCCAGCGTCAGGTCGCGATGCTCGAGGACGGTGGCGAGATCCGCATGGAGACCCGCCACTGGGACGAGTCCAAGGGCGTGACCGAGACGTTGCGGGTCAAGGAGTCGGTCACCGACTACCGCTACTTCCCCGACCCCGACCTCGTCGAGGTGGTCTCCACGCCCGCCGAGGTGGAGGCGATCCGCGCCCGTGTCCCCGAGCTGCCGGCCGCAGCGCGTGCCCGGCTGCGTGAGGCCGGGGTCCCGGCCGAGCAGTCCGCGGCGATCGTCGGCAGCGGTGTGCTACCGACGCTCGACGCTGCGGTCTCCGCGGGCGCCGATCCCGCACGCGCCGCCAACTGGCTGGCGGGCGACGTGGCGGGCCAGCTCGCCGCGGCCGAGCTCGAGCTCGCCGACAGCGGCTTCACCGGTGAGCACCTCGCTGAGCTCGTCGCGCTCATCGACGATGGCACGCTCTCGACCAAGCTCGCCAAGCAGGTCCTCGCCGGGGTCATCGATGCACGGGGAGAGAAGAGCCCCGCTGAGGTGGCCGAGGAGCAGGGCCTGCAGCAGGTCTCCGACGAGGGGGAGCTGCGTGCCATCGTGGCTGACGTGGTCGCCGACAACGCCGACACCGTCCAGGCGATCCGCGACGGCAACGACAAGGCGATCGGGGCGCTGGTCGGTCAGGTGATGAAAGCCACCAAGGGCCAGGCCGATCCGCGCAAGACCAACGAGCTGCTGCGCGAGGCGATCGAAGGCTGACCCGGGGAGGGCGGCGATGGCCCATGCCTACGCCCATGACCACCACGCCCATGACTACATCGTGGTGGGAGCGGGCTCGGCCGGCTGCGTCGTCGCCGCGGAGCTCGCCCGGCAGCCCGGTACCTCCGTGCTGCTGCTCGAGGCTGGTCCCCGTGCACGTGACCCGCGCATCCACCTGCCGGCGGCTGCTCCCGACCTGTGGTTCGGTCGGCTGGACTGGGCCTATCCGACCACGCCGCAGGCGGCACTGGACGGACGCAGCGACGTGTGGCCGCGTGGACGGGTGATCGGCGGCTCGTCGTCGATCAACGCGATGATGTACGTGCGCGGGATGGACGCCGACTACGACGGATGGGCCGAGGCGGGGGCGACCGGCTGGGATGCAGCTGCGATGACCGCGGCGTTCCGTGAGCTCGAGGACGATGAGCGGGGTCCCGCACCGCACCGGGGCGTCGGCGGCCCCGTCCGGGTCGAGCATCAGCGCGACCCGCGGCCGCTTACCCATGCCTTCCTGGCTGCGTGCGAGGAGATCGGCCTGCCGCGGGTCGATGACTACCACGCCGAGCCGGACGGCTGTGGGCTAACGATGGTCACCCAGCGCAACGGCCGCAGGTGGTCGGCGGCTGACGCGTTCCTGCGCGACCATCAGCCCGCTCCGGGCGCGCGCCTGCGCGTTCGGACCGGCGCCCGGGTGGAGCGCATCGCCGTCGAGGATGGCCGTGCCATCGGCGTCGACGTCACCGTCGACGGCCGTCGCCGCTTCGCGCGCGCCGAGCGCGAGGTCGTGGTCTGTGCCGGCACGGTCGCCTCCCCGGTTCTGCTGCAGCGTTCGGGGCTCGGTCCCGCCGGGCTCCTCGAGCCCCACGGCATCGAGGTCGTCGCCGACCTGCCGGGCGTCGGTGAGAACCTCCAGGACCACGTCACCGCCGGCCTCGTGGCGGGCACCACCGACGGCAGCCTCTTCGGCGCCGATCGCGACCCCCGCAACCTGGTGACCTGGCTGCGCCGGCGACGTGGCCCGCTCGCCTCCAACCTCGCCGAGGCGATCGCGTTCGTGCGCACCCGCCCGGAGGAGCCAGCCCCCGACATCGAGCTGATCGCGATCCCGGCTGCGATGCAGGACCATGCCCGCGTCCGGTTCGCTCGGCACGGCCTGACCGTCGGCGCCATCCTGCTGCGCCCGCGCAGCCGTGGACGGGTACGACTGGCGAGCGCCGATCCGGGCACGGACCCGCTGATCGATCCGCGCACCTTCACCGACCCCGACGGTGACGACCTCGCGCGCCTCGCCGACGGCGTGGCCACCGTCCAGCGGCTCATGACCGGCACCCGTGCGCTCGGCGACCGCGTCGAGGGGCTGATCGATCCCGACGTGGCGCTCGCCGACACCGCGGCGGTGACCGAGCACGTGCGCTCCTCGGCCCGGACCCTCTACCACCCTGTCGGCACCTGTCGGATGGGCGGCGACGACGCGGCGGTCGTCGACCCGCAGCTGCGCGTGCGGGGGATCGAGGGGTTGCGGGTCGCCGACGCCTCGGTGATGCCGACCCTGATCCGCGGGCACACCCACGCACCCAGCATGGCGATCGGTCTGCGCGCAGCCCGGCTGATCGCTGGTAGCTGATCGCGGGCGACTGGCTGCAGGTGGCTGGCTTGGGGTGGCTGGTTGCGGGTGGCTGATCGTCGGCGGGTAGACGGCGTCACGTGGCCTATCCTGATGGCCATCGCCGCTGGACGACCGAGGTAGCAACGTGGTGTTGGAGTCGATCG
>JBKGZF010000294.1:0-3759 GCA_046545715.1 Nitriliruptoraceae bacterium
AGGGCGGTGCGTGCCAGCAGGTTGCGGTCCTCGACGTCCACCGAGCCCGTCTCGACCTCGCCCTCGACGTCGGGCTCGACGTCTGCGACCACCACGTCGAAGGCCCGCTGCAGCCCGTCGAGCGCCGAGGCGAGCGCCCGGGGACGCAGCGCCACCCAGTGCCGGGCCCGCCGCAGACCGAGCAGCAGCCGGTAGCCGCGCAGGGGCACCTCGAAGGTCTGCTCCTGGAGCGAGGTGGGGGCCGGCTCACCGGTGCGGTGCGCCTCGACCACCTCCTGGATGCCGGGCACCAGCACCCGCGAATCGTGGAGCATGGCCTGATCGGCGGTGCGGCAGAGATCGGCGAGCAGAACCCGGTTGCGCCCGGGATCGGACCGCCGCGGCGTGGTCGCGACGGTCGGACGCATCGGCTCGCGCGTGGCCAGGCCCTGTGCCAGCGCGATCGCGACCGTGGACGCTCCGGTGCCACCGGTCCCCGTCACCGCGATCAACGGCGCCGGCTCGACCGTGGGCAGGTGGCCCGACACGGTGGTCTCCACGGTCGCGGCGCCGACGGGACGCGAGGTGGCCGCGAGCACCTCGACGAGCTGGTCGCGATCGAAGCTCGACGGCAGGACCGCGGCGGCGCCGAGCTGGCGCCAGTCGCGGTGCCCGTCGTCGACGACGACCGCGCTGACCCCGACCTCGACCGCCTCGGCGATCACGTCGCGATCGACCCCGGGCAGCGTGCCGTCCACCACCACCGCGGAGAACGGCCGCCCCGAACGCAGCCGCACGCGCAGCTCCTCCAACGAGACGCAGCGGACGAACTCCGCTGGCAGCATCGCCCCGGTCGCCCACTGCCCGACCGAGCGGAACCATGCCGCACGGGGGTGAGCGAGACCGAGCAGGACGTAGCGCTCACGCATCACCGCCCGTCCTCCGTGTGGCTGCCGGTGGCCGGGTCAGGCGTCGGGCCAGGCTCGGCAGCCCTCGGGCGGTAGGCCCCGGGGGCGGCGCGACCGCCCGGTGTGGCTGGGGAACGGGTCACCAGCAGCTGCGCGGTGTTGACCGCGTGGCTCAGCCGCTGCACGTCCTCGGGGTCGGTGACCGCCACGGTCAGGGTCAGCTGCGAGCCGACCGCCTCGCCACCGACGGCCGCGCCGTCACCGCCGCTCGTGCGCAGCAGGGGGACCCCGCGGACCACGTAGGCGGTATAGGCCCGGTCGCCAGAGCCGTAGGTCGCGACGACATCCACCCGTTCCCCCGGTCGCAGGGCCCCGGCGACCGCATCGCTCGTCGCGATCGGGAAGGAGAGGGTCTGGGCCGGGGCGGCGCCGGCGTCGTCGAGCAGGTGGGTGCGGGTCAGCAGGTCCCCGCGCTGCAGCGGCGCGAGCAGGGTCCGACCGACCAGCGCGTCGAGCTCGTCAGCGGCGAGTGCCCGGCCACGCAGCGGCTCGGCCAGGTCGACGGTCACCGTGCCGAAGCTCGCGGTGACGTCCTCGAGCCGATCGAAGCGTTTCCCCGGCTCGACCGGCTCCTGGGCGACCACGTAGGCGGTGTCCGGCCCGGCCGTGCCGTCGAGGTAGATCGCGAAGGTCGCGACGGCCGCGGCGGCGACCAGCAGCGCGCCGACCACGGCCCGCCCGCCGGGCAGGCCACGGTCGGGGAGGATCCGGCGGGGCTGAGACGACGCGCCGACACGGGATGCGTCCCCGGACGGTCGCTGCGTCGTTGCGGTGTCTGTCACCGTGACCCCGTGTGCTCGCGGTCCCCCCGGAGGTGCACAAGCGATGGGGGCGGCCACCACCCCGTCGGCCGGTCGAGGGGCAGCGAAAGCGGGTGGCGGTCACCCCGCGACCCGGTCGCTTCCGAACCCGGAGCAGCTGCCCGCGGAGCGGGGAGCGTGGACGCCCCGCGTTGGACCAGGTAGCTTGCACAACCCCAGGAGGGAATGAGATGAGTCGTCAAGAGATCGAGTGGCTGAGCACGCGCGAGGCCGCGCGGCAGCTCGGCATCACCACCCGCACGCTCTACCGGCTCATCGACGGCGGCCAGATCCCGGCCTACAAGTTCGGACGCGTCATCCGCCTGCAGCAGCAGGAGGTGGATGAGTTCATCAAGTCCGCCCGCATCGAGCCGGGCGAGCTCGAGCACCTCTACGCCGACGCGGCGGCCAGCGACGAGCCCGACGACGAGGCCTGAGCAAACGGCTCACGGATCGAGCAGCACCTCGCGGATCGTGTCGGTCGGCGCGTAGATCGTGGGCTGATCCTCGCCGTCGGCGCGCAGGGTGAGCACGTCCTCGCCGAGCCCGACCAACTGGCCGGTCACGGGATCGTCGACGTCGCGGATGGCCACGGCGATCCGCTGACGGCTCTCGGCCGCGCGTGCCAGCGCCTCGACCAGGGTGCGGTCCTGGGAGCGCTCGCGGTCACCGGTCGCCACCGGCGCCGCCTGCCCGGGCTCCGGACGGACGGTGCGCACCACCTCCAGCGCCACCAGCACCACCCCACCGGCGTGCAGCCGCAGCGCGAGGTGGTCGAGGCCCACCGCGGCGATCACCGCACGGTGCGGGGCCGCTCCGGCCAGCCCGACCACGACCGGGACCGCGCGCTCGGCCAGGTCGCGCAGCGTGCCCGTCCAGGTGGCGAGCTCCGCCGCCAGGTCACGACGCCGGCGCTGCTCGCTGCGTGCGGCCACCGCGTCACGCAGCCGGGCGTCGTCGGCGAGCTCGAGGTAGGGGTCGGGCTCCGGCGGCCGCCAGGTCATCCGCCCTCCTCCACCGCCACCAGCTCGAAGCGCTGGCCCGGGAAGATCAGGTCGGGGTTGTGCGGATCGGCCAGGCGGTCGCGGTTGCGCGTGACCAGCCGCGCGACGTAGGCGGCCACCTCGCCGTCGCTCGGCGGCCGTCGCAGACGGGACGTCAGCTGCTCCGTCGCGATCCGCCAGAACGAGTCGCCGGTGACCACCTCGTAGGCGCGGCCATCGGCTCCCGGCCCCGCCGCGTCCGCGGCGCCATCGCTGTCGGTCAGCCCACCATCCGGGCCCGGGCCGGCGTGCTCGAGCAGCTCCAGCGGCAGCGGTCGGCGGCCGTCGTCCCCCTGGCGGCGCTGATCACCGGACCCGCGCTCCAATGGCAGCGGGACGGTGGTCCGATCTCCCGGCGCGTCACCATCCGCGGCCAGACGGATCGCCACGCCGCTGCCGTGGTCGTCGCCAGCAGGGTCAGCGGAGACGGTCGTCACCACCGGGCCGTGGGCCGCCGCGGCGAGGTGCCCGTGACCGGCGCGGGGCACCGCGGCGGTGGCCACCAACGTGGTGGCCAGCGACACACCGAGCCCCACCTGCAGCAGCCGTCGCAGCGGCGGGACGCTCAGCGCGTCGACGAACCGGACGAGCCGAGCGGCAGACACCAACCTGGCCGCGACCCCGAGCGCCGTGGCGCCGGCGAGGTACCACGCGAGCGCCAGCACGACCAGTCGCAGCACGGCGACGACCGCGACCAGCGGTCCACGCGCCGCTGCCCACGCGCCCCAGCGCGACGGGTCCGGCGGCGGTGCCGCCAGCGCCCCGTCCGCGAGGGCGTGGAAGACCACCAGCACCATGGCCAGCGCCACACACCAGGCCACCACCGCCAGCCGTCCACGCCCCGTCGCCATCGCGAGCTCCCGCCCCATCCCCGTCCGACCGTGCAGACCATAGCCTGTCATGCCATGCTGTGCGGCACGGGTCGGGGTGGTGCGGTGGACGCGGCACATGCGCGACACTGCGCCGCAT
>JBKGZF010000295.1:0-3756 GCA_046545715.1 Nitriliruptoraceae bacterium
ATCAGCTGCTGCGCCCGTTCCAGCAGCTCGCCGTGCTCGCTGCGCAACTGCTCGGCCCGCGGTGCGAACCATGGCGCGGTCTCGATGATGTCGGCGAGCAGGCCGTCGGGCGCATCCGCCTGCGCGATGTGCTCGCGCAGGGTGGTCAGCAGTTGGTCGAGCGCCGCACGCAAGCGCCGCACATCGGGCTGCGGCTGCGCCTCGAGCAGCTCGAGCTCGTGCTCGAGCTCGATCACGGCGATGTGCAGAGCCTCGCGTCGGGCGCGGTAGGCAGCCGCAGCCTCAGCAGAGATCTCCCGGCGATCATGGACCTCACCCTGGTTCATCTCCGCTCCCTCTCCACGGCGTGACGGCACGGCGGTCGGATCTTGCGGTGGGTGTCACTGGGCCACAACGATACCGGCGTCGACCGGAGCGGCCGAGCCCGATCCGCTCGCGCGATGATCCGTCGAGCCGCGACGATCAGCCAGCGATGCTGCGCAGCTCGGCGAGCTCGACCAGGCCCACGCGGCGCCCCGCCGCCTCGAGCGCATGCAGATCGCCCGCCGCCTGCGCCCGCTTGAGCCGTGAGAAGGTGTAGTCACGCCCCGGGATCGCGGCGTCCGTCGGATCCTCGCCGACGGTCAGCAGCGCGACCAGCCGCGAGGAGCCACCCTTGTGGAGCTGGCCGGTCGAGTGCAGGTAGCGCGGGCCGATCCCGACGGTGACCGGCACGCCGAGGTCGCGCCGCAGCCGCGCAGCCGCCGCGTGCAGGATGTCCTCGTCAGCGCTCCCGGGTGCGACGAAGCCGAGCAGCGCGACGACGTCGCCGGCGCTCACCGTCTCGAGCAGCGGCGCCGCCGACGTCGGTGCCGGCAGATCCTCGCCGCGTTCGAGCACCCGAGCCGTCGCCTCCTTGGCCGCGGCCACGTTCGGCTGGTCGAACGGATTGATCCCCAGCAGCGCACCGGCGATCGCCGTGGCGACCTCGAAGCGCACCACCTCGGCGGCCAGCCGGTCGGGACCGGAGGGGTCGAGGGCCACCGTGGGAACCCCGTCGGGGACCTCACCGAGCGCGGGGTGGTCCCCGAAGGCGACCACCAGGCGGTCCGCCCCGAAGGTCGCCGTCTGCGGGGTCTCGCCCAGCACGGGCACGATGCCGAGCCCGTGCTTGCCGGTGGACTCGGCGACCAACTGCTCGATCCACGCGCCGAAGCTCTCGATCGCCTCAGGCAGCAGCAGCGTGAGCTTGTCGCGGCCGGCCCGCACCGCTGCGGCCATGATCGCCCCGAGCGTCGCGGGCGTGTTCTCGCGGGGGTGGGTCCATCGGCTCGCCTCCAACAGCTCACGGGCCGGGGCGAGGTGGGCGGTGAGGTCCAGGCCGAGCAGGGCAGCGGGCACGAGGCCGAACGGGGTCAGCGCGGAGAAGCGCCCGCCGACAGCGGGCTGGCCGTGCACCACCCCACGCCAGCCCTGCTCGCGTGCGCGTGCGTCCAGCGCGGAGCCGGGGTCGGTGATCGGCAGCACGAACCGTCCGGCGTCATCGCCGTGGGCCTCGACCAGCCGCTGCCAGTAGCGCTCGAGCAGACAGGCCATCTCGATGGTGGTGCCGGACTTCGAGGCGGGAACCACCAGGGTCGTCGACCAGGGCAGCGATCGCTCGGCGGCGAGCACGGCCGCCGGGTCGGTCGAATCCAGCACCGTGAGACGTGGGGCGCCGGCCGCCGGTCCCAAGCAGCGCGCGAGGACCTCCGGGTACAGCGAGGAGCCACCCATGCCCACCAGCAGCACGTCGGTGATGCCGTCCGCGACGACACCGGTCGACAAGCGGCCGAGCTCAGCCAGCAGCTGATCGGCGCGTTCGACAGCGTCCAACCAGCCCAGCCGGTCGCTGATCTCGGTGGGATCGTCGTCCCACAGGGTGTGGTCGCGCTCCCAGAGCCGCGGGACCAGCGGCATCGCTTCCTCGATCGCCGCAGCCGCCTGATCGTGCAGGGGTCCGAGCGTCGCCTCGTAGAACACGTCGACCTCCGGGTCATCGAGGTGGTGGGCACGCACGCGAGCGCACGGCACCGGCCCGCTCGAGCGTAGGTGCTGTGGGGGTAGCCTCGGAAGGCGTCAGCCCTGTCCGTGCACCAGCGACCGCGCAAGGACCACCGTGAGCAGCGACGACCGCGACGACAACGAGCACGACGAGCCCAGCGACCAGCCCGAGCCCCCACCGAGCCCCTCCAACCGCAAGGTTCAGGTGGTCGTCCCCGACGAGGAGAAGTACGGCGACTACGCCAACTTCCTCGTCGTCTCGCACGGTCCCCACGACTTCACGCTCGACTTCTGCCAGCTGCTGCCGTCCGGCGAGCAGGGCAAGGTCAACGCCGAGGTGGTCTCGCGCGTGAGGATCCCACCGACGATGGTCGGCCGCGTCCTCAACGCGCTCAACACCAACCTCTCGAGCTACGAGGAGCGCTTCGGTCAGGTCAAGGCGCTCGGTTAGCGGTGCGAGCCGACCACGTGACCCCCGCGGGCCGGAGTGACCGCTGGCAGCGGCCAGCGACGGTCGGCTACGTGGTCTGCGACGTCGACGGCACGCTGGTGGGTCCCGAGGCCGTCGCGCGGCCTGCCGTCGCCGATGCGGTGGAGTGCCTGCAGTCGGCCGGCGTGCGCGTCGGCTACGCGACCGGACGGATGCGCGACGCCATCGCCCCGCTGCACGAGCAGCTCGGCGGCCATGGCCCCCACCTGCCCTTCAACGGCGCCGAGGTCCGCCTCGACGGGCGCACGATCGCGTCCTGGCCGCTGCCGGCGGGCGCGGTCGACCGGCTGCTGAGCCTCGTGCAGCACCGCGACGATGCCTACCTCGAGCTCTACACCGATAGCGGCTTCGTGGCCTCGGCTCTCGACGAGCGCGCCGCACCCCACTGGGAGATCCTCGGCGCGCGACCCCGGGCGCTGATCACCGATGCGGCGGAGCTCGGCACCGAACCGGTGCTCAAGGCGACCTTCACCGTCTTCGAGCCCAACGCCGTCACCGAGCTGATCGAGACGGTGGGATCGCTCGGGCTTGTGGCGGGTACGGCCGGCTCACCGCTCACCCCGGGGCTGACCTACATCAACGCGACCCACCCCGAGGCCGACAAGGGGCGGGCGCTGACCCACGCGGCCGACCACCTCGGCATCCCGCTGTCCCAGGTCGTCGCGGTCGGTGACGCGCCCAACGACCTGTCGATGTTCGAGGTCGTCGGCACGGCGATCGCCATGGGGCAGGCCGATGCTGCGATACACGCCGCCGCGCACCTGGCGGTCCCCCCGGTGGATCAGGACGGCGTGGTCGTCGCGCTCGACACGGTGGGCAGCTGGCTCGCCACGTGAGCCGGGTCGGCTCCCGATGTCACCGCATGCCCCGACCCGGTTCAGCCAGAACCGTCTCAGTCGGACCCGGGTACCTGGTAGTTCGGCGCCTCATGGACGACGTCGACGTCATGCACGTGCGACTCGCGCGACCCGCCCGCCGTCTGGCGCACGAACCGGGCCTCGTGCGCCAGGGTCTCGAGATCCGGTGCGCCGAGGTAGCCCATGCCCGAGCGCAGCCCACCGACGAGCTGTGCGGTCACCTCACCGACCGCGCCCCGGTAGGGCAGCAGGCCCGAGACACCCTCGGGGACCAGCTTGGTGGCCTGCCGTGCCTCGGCGGCACTGCCCGCAGCCGGCGCCGACTGGAAGTAGCGGTCGGCTGAGCCCGCACGCATGGCGTCGATCGAGCCCATGCCCCGGTACTCC
>JBKGZF010000296.1:0-3743 GCA_046545715.1 Nitriliruptoraceae bacterium
GCGGCACCCGCCGCCGCTCCTCGTCGGCGTCGACCGGCTCGGCTCCCGGGCGGCTCGACTCCCCGCCGACGTCCACCAGGTCCGCACCGGCCGCCAGCATCGCGCGTCCGGCCGCGACCGCCTCGTGCGGGTGCGTGTCGCCGTCGAGGTGGTGGCCGCCGTCGGAGAAGGAGTCGGGCGTGACGTTGAGCACCCCCATGACCACCGGACGGGAGGCGGTGGGCAGGGTGCCGGCCGGCGTGAGCAGATCCGGCGCGCCGCGCGTCCGCGCGTCAACGGCGGCGTCGACCAGCGCGCGTGCCGCGGCGACGTCGGTCCCCCCGTCCGTAGCGAGGCTCGCGGCCACCACCTCCGGGCGTGCCACCACCTCGATGCGCCCATCGACGCGCCGGTGATGGGCGCCGGCGGCGGTCAGCGCGTCCGCGACCGCGTCGAGGTGGTCGTCACCGAGCCGGCTGAGCACCAGCCTGACCTGCCCGTCGACGGTGAGGTGGCTCGCGTCGCGGACACGGACGAGCGGGGTGTCGACGCCCAACCCTCAACGCTCCTGGTCGTTCGGTTGATGCTCGCGGTCGCCCGCCGACGGCCCCCACCCGTCGATCACGGCAGGCGGAGCCTACGTGCCGAGGTGCGGGCGGCGGGTCAGCGATCGAGCCGGGTCAACGGCGGAGCAGGGTCAGCGCCTCGGTGCGGGTCTTGGGGTCGTTGCGGAAGCGGCCACGCACCGTCGAGGTCACCGTCTCAGCGCCGGGCTTGCGGATCCCGCGCATCTCCATGCAGAAGTGACGCGCCTCGACGACCACCATCACGCCGTTGGGCTGGAGCGCACGCTCCAGCGAGTCGGCGATCATCGCCGTCATGCGCTCCTGCAGGCCCGGGCGCTTGGCACACACGTCGACCAGCCGCGCGAGCTTGGACAGCCCCGTCACGCGACCGTCCGGGCCCGGCAGGTAGGCCACGTGCGCCCGCCCGGTGAACGGCACCAGATGATGCTCACACATCGAGTGGAACTCGATGTCGCGCATCATCACGATCTCGTCGTAGGACTCCTCGAACGAGACCGAGAGCACCTCGGCCGGATCGATCAGGAGGCCCGCGAAGATCTCGTCGAACTCGCGCGCGACCCGCGCCGGAGTATCGGCGATGCCCGGGCGGTCGGGGTCCTCGCCGATCGCCTCGAGCAGCATGCGCACGGCGCGCTGGATCTTGTCGTGGTCGAAGTTGCGCTCTGGCTCGACACCGGTGATGTGCTGCACCCTTCGTCGGGCCGCGGCGTCCTCGAAGACGCGGCTAGCGGAGTCCTCGATCTCGGCGAGCTCGCCCGCGGCGTCGTACTCGTGGTCGTGCCCATGGTCGTGCGGCTCGGACGCGCCAGGTACATCAGGCAGTGGGTGCACGGTCACGCTCGGCCCTTCGAACGGACGTCGGGAAGGGTAGGCGGCCCGGCGTGCGAGCGGCCGTCACGACTGCTTCGGGGCCGAGCCTTCCGCAGACGGCTGGCCGTGCGCATCGGTGTGCTGGCCGTTGCCGCTCACGCCGTTGCTGCCGTCGTCGTCCCCGCCGGTCTGACGCCGCAGCCGCTCGATCACCACGGCCGGGTCGTCGGCCTCGGGCGCGACCAGTGCGCGGCTGGGGCGGTGACGGACCGGCGCGAAGACCTCGTCGAGCTGGTCACCGTCGACGGTCTCGACGTCCAGCAGCCGGTTGGCGAGATCCTCGAGCACGTCGTCGTTCTCGACCAGGATCTCCAGCGCCTCGTCGTGGGCCTCGTCGAGCAGCGAACGGACCTCCTGGTCGATCTGCCAGGCGATCTGGCCCGAGTAGTCGGGCTGGTGGCCGAACTCCTTGCCGAGGAACGGCTGGGAGTCCTTCTGGCCGAGGGTGATCGGGCCGAGGCGCGACGACATCCCGTACTGGGTGACCATCTCACGCGCCGTGGCGGTCGCCTTGCGGATGTCGTCGCCGGCACCGGTGGTGATGTCGCCGATCTTGAGCTCCTCGGCGACGCGGCCGCCCATCATCACCGCGAGGCGGTCGATCAGCTCCGACCGGGAGATCAGGTAGCGGTCCTCGGTGGGCAGCTGCATCGTGAAACCGAGCGCCTGCCCACGGGGGATGATCGTGATCTTGTGCACCGGGTCGGCGTTGGGCAGGGCATGGCCCACGATGGCGTGCCCGGACTCGTGATAGGCGACCGTGCGCTTCTCCTCCTCGCTCATCAGCCGGGTCTTGCGCTCCGGGCCGGCGATCACCCGCTCGATCGACTCCTGGAGCTCGTCCATGCCGATCTCCGGCTTGCCCCGACGGGCGGAGAGCAGCGCGGCCTCGTTGACCAGGTTGGCCAGGTCGGCGCCGGTGAAGCCCGGAGTCCCCCGCGCGAGCACCGAGAGATCGACGTCGTCGGCGAGCGGCTTGCCCTTGCTGTGGACCTCGAGGATCGTCTGGCGGCCGACCAGGTCCGGACGGTCGATCACGATCTGACGGTCGAAACGACCCGGTCGCAGCAGCGCGGGGTCGAGGATGTCCGGCCGGTTGGTCGCCGCGATCAGGATCACCGCGGTACGGGCGTCGAACCCATCCATCTCGACCAGCAGCTGGTTCAAGGTCTGCTCGCGCTCGTCGTGACCGCCGCCCATGCCAGCGCCGCGGTGACGGCCGACCGCATCGATCTCGTCCATGAAGATGATCGCTGGCGCGTTGGCCTTGGCCTGCTCGAACAGGTCACGCACCCGCGAGGCCCCGACGCCGACGAACATCTCGACGAAGTCCGAGCCGGAGATCGAGTAGAACGGCACGCCCGCCTCGCCCGCGACGGCCCGGGCGATCAGGGTCTTGCCGGTCCCGGGCGGTCCGAACAGCAGCACGCCCTTGGGGATCTTGGCGCCCATGGCCTGGAACTTCTGCGGATGCTCGAGGAACTCCTTGATCTCGCGCAGCTCCTCGACGGCGGAATCCACGCCGGCGACGTCGGCGAAGGTCACCTTCGGCGCGTCCTTGGAGACCATCTTGGCCTTGGACTTGCCGAACTGCATGACCCGGCCGCCACCCTGCATGTTCTGCATCAGCAGGAAGAAGATCCCGAGGATCAGCACGAACGGGATCACCGTGGCCAGGATCTGGACCAGCGCGCTGGTCTGCTCGGCGTCGAACTCGACCTCGGCGATCAGGCCCTGGTCGATCCACCGCTCGAGCTGCTCAGCGTTGATCTCGGTGTTGTAGGTGGTGGAGAACGTCTCCTCACCCGAGTCGGTGTTGCGCTCGCCCTCGATCGTCTCCGACTGGTTGCCGATGCGCGTGGCCTCGAGCTCCTGGCCGCGCAGCTCCCCGTCCTCGACGGCCGCCTGGAACTGCGACCAGGTCAGCTCCGTCGGCGCGGTCGCGGCCGAGACGAAGCTGAAGCCCAGCCACAACGCCAGGGCCAGCGCGAGGATCCACGGCAGCGGCCCCCGCATGAGACGCTGCAGGGGCGACTGCGGATCGTCGCGACCGGGCTTGTCTGCTGCCACGGTGCTCTACCTCTCGTTCGAGAACCGGCGACACGGCGTGGACGAGGGGTCGCCCGATCCCACCGCCGGCCCGTACCGCTCGTGTCGTCGCTCGTGGGGGGCGGGCTCGTGGGGCGTGCGAAGGGTCCGTCGTGACGGCTGGGCCGGCCTCACCACCGTGTCCTGGAGCTTCCATGCTACCAGCGAGCCCCCCGGGTCCACCGGCCACGACCGGTCGATCGCGCGGGCCCGCCACCC
>JBKGZF010000297.1:0-3729 GCA_046545715.1 Nitriliruptoraceae bacterium
GCTCGACGTCGAGGTGACGTTCTGGGCCCACTGCCCGGAGTGTGCCCGCGCCTGACGGGCGAGCTGTTCCCGCGCCTGACCGGCGAGCTGTTCCCGCGCCTGACCGGCGAGCTGTTCCCGCGCCTGACCGGCGACGGTCACCCGGTGGGTGGATCTGACCTGTGGGTGGACCCGAGGGGATTCGAACCCCTGACCCCCTGCGTGCAAAGCAGGTGCTCTGCCGGGCTGAGCTACGGGCCCTGGAACGTCCGGGCAGGATAGGGGATGCGCCGTGGGTGGCAGATCGTCGGGGGTAGCATCGCGGCGACCGCGAGCCCTGGGGAGGAGCGCCATGCGTGAGGCTGTGATCGTCGACGCCGTGCGGACGCCGATCGGTAAGGGCAAGCCCGGAGGTGGCCTCTCCGGCTGGCATCCGGTGGACCTGCTCGCCGAGACGCTCGAGACGCTGGTCGCGCGCACCGGGCTCGATCCGGCCCGGATCGACGACGTGATCGCCGGGTGCGTCTCGCAGATCGGTGAGCAGACCTTCAACGTGGCGCGCAACGCCGTGCTCGCCGCCGGTTTCCCCGAGTCGGTGCCCGCGACCACCATCGATCGGCAGTGCGGCTCCTCCCAGCAGGCGCTGCACTTCGCCGCGCAGGGGGTGCTCGCCGGGGCGTACGACGTGGCCATCGCCGCGGGGGTCGAGGTCATGAGCCGGGTGCCGATGGGCTCGTCCTTGGCAGGTCGGGATCCGTTCGGCACACGGATCGCGCAGCGCTACGAGGATGGGCTGGTGCCGCAGGGGATCTCCGCTGAGCTGATCGCCCAGAGGTGGGGGCTCAGCCGCGCGGAGATCGACGCGTTCGCGGCCGAGTCGCACCGTCGGGCGGCCGCAGCGACCGAGGCGGGCAAGCTCGCCACCGAGCTCCACCCCACGCCCATCGACCGTGGGGAGGGGCGCACCGGTGAGGTGCTCGAGCACGACGAGGGGGTGCGACCGGACACCTCGGTGGAGAGCCTGGCCGGGCTCGAGCCGGCGTTCCGCCACCCCTCGTGGGAGCAGCGGTTCCCCGACCTCGGCTGGGTGATCCACGCCGGCAACGCCTCGCAGCTCTCCGACGGCGCCGGTGCCCTGCTGGTGATGGAGCGTGAGCTCGCCGAGGCGCTGGGCCTGACGCCCCGGGCTCGGGTCCACAGCTTCGCGGTCGCCGGTGACGATCCCATCCTGATGCTCACCGGTGTGATCCCGGCGACGCGGCAGGTCCTGGAGCGTGCCGGGCTGCGGGTGGACGACATCGACGCCTTCGAGGTCAACGAGGCGTTCGCGCCCGTCGTGCTGGCCTGGCAGCGTGAGCTCAAGGCCGACCCCGATCGGGTCAACATCCACGGTGGGGCGGTCGCCAACGGCCACCCGCTGGGCGCGTCCGGCGCCAAGCTGATGACCACGCTGGTCAACGTCCTCGAGCACACCGGTGGCCGCTACGGGCTGCAGACGATGTGCGAGGGCGGTGGGATGGCCAACGCCACCGTGATCGAGCGGCTGGGATGAGATGACCGCGCTGCGCTGGTTGCTGCTTGCGCTCCTCGCCGCCGTCGCGGTGGTGGTGGGCCTGGCGTTCGGCTGGCGCTGGGTCCTCGCTCCGCTGCTGGCCGCGGGGATGCTGCGCTGGCTGCTCGGCAGCCTGCGGGCGCTCGCCCAGGGTGGGCCCGCGGGCCAGCCGGAGGAGGACGCGGAGCCGACCCCGGTCGGCCCCAACGAGCGCACGCTGTTCTGGTGCGAGGAGTGCGGGACCGAGGTGCTGCTGCTGGTGCGCGGCACCGCGCGTGCGCCCTCGCACTGCGGTCAGCGCATGCACGAGCGCACCGAGGTGCTCAGCTGACCCCGGTTATCCACAGGCGGTGTGGACGAACCCGTGGGTTGGGGGCAACGGCCGGCCAGCCACCTCGGTAGCTGTGGATAACCCCTGCTCAGTGGGCGTTGAGCGCCCAACCGCTCGCGCTGTGCCCACACCACCCCACCGAGGGTGATCGGCCGGCTCAGCGCCAGCGGGTGAGGAAGCCGAAGCCGGCCACGATCACGGCAAAGCCCCCGATCAGCCCCCAGTTCGAGCCGAACAGCGGCCACGAGCGCATCAGCGCGCTGAAGGCGGGCAGGTAGCCGAGCAGGATGATCAGCACCCCGGCGACCAGCAGGCTCGCTCCCGTCACCGGCACCCACCGGGGCGATGGTGGCGGCTTGCGCTCGGGCTCGACGGTCTCGTAGCGCCGTGGCCGCTTGCGACCGCTTCGCCGGTGCTTGCTCTTGGGCATGACGTCCTCGTCCTCGGCACCTAGAGGTTCGGGCCGGTGGTGCTGACTCGCCCCGGCTGGGCAGCGTAGCCGGCTCGGGCCGTGACCCCGGCCGGTGGCGGCAGGGCCACGGTACGCTTGCACGGCCTGTTCGGGCGGCGCGACGAGCGGAGGGTCGGTGAGCAAGGTCGTCCGTGGCCTGGGTTGGCTGCTGTTGGTGAGCGGTGCGGTCGTGCTGCTCTACGTGGTCTACCTGCTGTGGTTCACCGGGCTGGAGACCGGACGCGCCCAGAGCGATCTGGCCGACTCCTTCAGCGGTGAGCTGCCTGATCCGGACGAGGAGCTGCCCGACCTCGACGGCCAGCAGGCGCAGGGGCTCGAGCCCGACGAGGACCTGCCGGAGGGCGACGAGCCCGAGGAGCCGGATGTCTCCGGTGAGGCCTACGCCGCGCTGTGGTTCGAGCGTGACGGCGAACGGATCGTCAACGACGAGATCGTCTACGTCGTCGAGGGGGTGAGCCTCGACCGGCTGCGCGCGGGACCTGGCCACTACCCGGGCTCGGATCGACCGGGTGGCGAGGGCAACCTCGCCGTCGCCGGCCATCGCACCACCTACGGGGCGCCGTTCTGGTCGCTGAACGAGCTCAGCGAGGGCGACACGATCCACGTGATGGACCGTGAGGGCCGCGAGTGGGTCTACGCCTACCGTGAGCAGCAGGTGATCGGCCCGCAGGAGCTGTGGGTGCTCGAGCAGGACCCGCTCGGCACCGGCGAGCCGATGATCACCCTGACCACCTGCCACCCGCGCGGCAGTGCGGCCCAACGCCTGGTCGCCTGGGGTGAGCTCCAGGACGAGCCGATCGAGTCGACCGCGGGCGACCCGATCGAGGAGCTGGCCGACGCATGAGCGACCTGAGCGACCGAGATGGGGACCAGCGCGATGCGGCCGACCGCACCCGGCGGGGTCTGCCCAAGCTGCTGCGCATCGTGCTCGGGGTGCTGCTGATCGCGGTCGCGATCGTGATCCTGTTCGTGTGGGTGTTCCCGTGGGTCGAGTCGATCCAGCAGGACCCCACCATCGGCTCCTCGGTCGTGCTGCGGTCCGCGGTGGGCCTGGCGCCGCACTGACCGGCCGGCCGGGCCCTGGCGATGGTCAGGCGCGCCGGTCGCCGAGGTAGCTCGCCAACTCGTCGAGCGTGGCACGGGCCTCGGCCGGGATCGCCAGCCGTGCGATGGCGTCGCGGGCGGCGGCGACCTCCTCGGCCACGGTGTGCTCGACGGCGTCGCGGGCCCCGCACGCCTCCAGCAGCGAGCGCAGCCGGTCGACGTCGGCGTCGGAGAGGTGCGGATCGCCGAGCGCCGCCTCGCGCTCGCGGCGCTCGTCGGAGCCCAGGCGCCGCAGCGCCTCGGTGACCAGCAGGGTGCGCTTGCCCTCGGCCAGGTCGGACGCCGCGGACT
>JBKGZF010000298.1:0-3716 GCA_046545715.1 Nitriliruptoraceae bacterium
GCGCTCAACCTGCTCGTGGGGCGCAGCCGCCGCGGCCAGCACGACGATCCCTAGGGCTACTCGGGCTCGATGCCGTAGAACACGCGCTCGCACACGCTGCGGACGTGGCGTGCATGGCGTCGTCGATCGTCCTCGAGCTCCTGCCAGCGCCCTCGCCCGTAGCCCAGCGACCGCGCCAGCACCTCGAGCTGCCGCTGGGAGCTCGGCAGCACGTCGACATCGCGGTGACGCAGCAGGTAGAGGCGGTTGCGAACCTGCGAGAGGAAGTGGTAGCCGTCACGCAGCCACGTCGCGTCCTGGTGCTTGATCAGGTCCTCGTCCTGGAGCAGATCGAGCGCGGCCATCGTCCCGGGGGTCTGCAACCCGAGGTTCGATGAGCCATGCAGCTGCTGGAGCAGCTGCACCGTCCACTCGATGTCGGAGAGCCCCCCGGGACCGAGCTTGATGTGCTTCTCGGCAGCGACACGGCTCGGGATGCGCTCCTTCTCCAGCCGTGCCTTCATCCGCCGCATCGGACCCGCCACGTCCCGACCATCGGCGGGGTAGGCGAAGCTCACCGCACTGGCGACCAGCCGCTCACCGAGGTCCCGATCGCCCGCGACCGGGCGGGCACGCAGCAGCGCCTGGTGCTCCCAGGGCTCGGCCCACTGCTGCCAGTAGGTCCGGTAGGACCGCAGCGAGCGTGACAGCGGACCGCTGCGTCCCTCCGGACGCAGCTGCGCATCGACCTCGAAGGCAGAGCCCTCCGCCGTGATCGCCGAGAGGGATCGCATCACGTTCGCGGCGACCTCCAGTGCCAGCGCGGTGGCCTGGGACCGTTCGGCTCCCTTCGCTGCCTCGTGGACGAACATCACGTCGAGGTCCGAGCAGTAGTGCAGCTCACGGCCACCGAGCTTGCCCATGCCGATCACGGCCATCCGCATCGGCAGGTCATCGACGCCCTCGAACCCCCGTCGTCGCGCCTGGGCCCGCAGCTCGGCACGCAGCGATCCCTCGAGACATGCCTCACCGAGCGCGGTCAGCTCCTGTCCGATCCCGCCGGCGGTGGACCCGCCCGCCAGGTCGCGTAGGACGATGCGCAGCAGCTCGTGTCGCTTGAACCGACGCAGGGCATCGGTCGTGTCCTGCCAGTGGAGGCGGCCCATCGCCTTTCGGACCAGCTCCTCACGGGTGCGGGGCTCGACGCGCAGGCGCTCGTCACGCAGCCAGTCGACCCCTTCGGGCTGGCGGATCAGCAGCTCGCCCGCCACCCGGCTGGTGCCCAGGACGCGGCCCACGAGCTCCGAGGCGCCTGGATGATCACGCAGGTAGGTCAGCAGCTCAGCCTTGTCGCCCTGTGCCTCGACCAGCTCGCGGAAGGAGCGCAGCCCCGTGTCCGGGTCCGGGGCATCCTGGAGCACCTGGAGCACCGCCGGCAGGACCGCCCGCACCGTCCGTGCGCTACGGCTGACCCCGGCGGTGATCGACCGCACGTCGCGCAGGGCGGCGGCACCGTCACGGAAGCCCAGCGCACGTAGCCGCTCCACGGCCGCATCCTCGCCGATGGCCACGATCTCGCCTGGGACGCTCACGCCGCTGGCGGTGGCGGGCACCGAGGCGTAGGTCTCGAGCAGCGGCCGGTAGAACAGCTTGGCGTGCAGCTGGGTCACCCGCCCCTGCACCCGCACGAGGTCGGCGAGGAAACGATCGGCCGCGGCCGCGTCCGCCTCGGATCGGTAGCCGAGGGAGCGGGCGAGCCACTCCTGGCGGTCGCGGTCATCGGGGATGGTGTGGGTACGACGCTCGTGGGCGAGCTGGAGGCGGTGCTCGACGGTGCGCAGCATCCGATAGGCGTCCGCGAACGCGCTGGCGTCCTCGTCGTCGACGTAGCCGTTGTGGACCAGCGCCCGCAGCGCCGGCAGCGTGCCCGTCAGCCGCAGGGACTGGTCACCACGTCCGTGAACGAGCTGCAGCAGCTGGACCGCGAACTCGATGTCCCGGATGCCTCCGGGACCGAGCTTGATCTGACGTGCCCCCTCACGACGCACCTCCGGCTTCGCCTCGATGCGCGCCTTCATCTCACGCACCTCAGCTACGACGTCCGGCTCGAGGTGCTCAGGCCACACGAACGGCTCCGCAGCGACCAGCAGCTCACGGCCGAGCTCGAGATCACCGGCGACCGGACGAGCCTTGATCAGCGCCTGGAACTCCCAGGTCTTGGCCCAGCGCTCCCAGTAGGCCACGTAGGAGCTCAACCGACGCGACAGCGCCCCCGAGCGACCCTCCGGACGGAGGTTGGGATCGACCTCGTAGGCACGCCCCATGGTGGTCGATCGGTTCAGCAGGTCGAGCAGCCGGGAGATGACCCGGGTCGCCTCACGCGAGGCCTGCTGGTCATCGGCGCCATCGAGCGGCTCGTGGACGAACACGACGTCGACATCGGAGACGTAGTTGAGCTCATAGCCACCGAGCTTGCCCATGCCGATCACCGCGATCCGCGCCGTCGGCTGCCCCTCAGTGATCCCTGCGTGGACGCCGCGCATCGCGCCGCTCAGCACGGCGCTGGCGAGGTTCGAGAGCTCGCCGGCTACCTCGTCGAGCGTTGCTGCACCGGTCAGGTCACGTGCAGCGATGTCCGCGGTGGCACGACGTCGCACCGCCGCGATGCCGGCCGCCTGCTCAGCGGGGTCGTCGGACGCGACGACCGCCTGCTCGACCGCGTCGGCCACCACCTCGACGTCCACGCTGTCCAGGGTGCGGACCCCATCGACCGCATCGACGTAGCGTCCCAGTAGGTCGCCCAGCGGGCGCGAGGTGCCACCAACGGCGATCACGCGGTCGAGCCAGTCCGGCTCGGCACGCACCTGGGCGAAACGTTGTGGCAGGTTCGTCGCGAGACCGGCCAGGCAGGTCAGGGCGTCCCAGGGCGATGCCGCCTCCGAGAGCCGTTCGAGCAGCTCAGCATCGACCAGCTCATCATCCTCGATCACCCCTGCCTCACGTAGCGGACCGTGCGCGGCCTCGGGGTCGAGACCGGCGCGGGCCAGCTGCACCCCGAGCGAGGGTCGCGGTCGGGCCACCACAACCGTGCCTAGAGCTGCCGCAGGTAGCGCTCGAGCTCGAAGCCAGTCACGTGGGCCGAGTACTCCTCCCACTCCTGGCGCTTGTTGGCCAGGAAGTAGCCGAAGAGGTGCTCACCGAGCGTCTCGGCGACCAGCTCCGAAGACTCCATCAGGCTGATCGCCTCGCCCAGGCTGGTGGGCAGGCGTCGCATCCCCCCGGCGGCACGCTCAGCGGCGGTCAGCTCGAAGGTGTTGTCACCGGATTCGTCGGGCAGCTCGTACTCGTCCTCGATGCCCTTGAGCCCGGCGCTGAGCATCACCGCGAACGCGAGGTAGGGGTTGCAGACCGGGTCGGGTGCGCGGTACTCGATGCGGGTCGAGGCCCCCTTGCGGGGCTTGTAGCCCGGTACCCGGATCAGGGCGCTGCGGTTGGACGGACCCCACGAGACGAACACCGGTGCCTCACCGGTCGGCAGCGGGCCGTGCAGCCGCGCGGTGAGGCGCTTGTAGGAGTTCACCCACTGGTTGGTCACGGCCGTGATCTCGCGCGCGTGACGCAGCAGCCCGGCGATGAAGCGCTTGGCGGTGATGGACAGGTGGTTCTCGTCGGCGGGGTCGTAGAAGGCGTTGGCGTCCCCCTCGAACAGCGAGAGGTGCAGGTGCATGGCGTTGCCC
>JBKGZF010000299.1:0-3693 GCA_046545715.1 Nitriliruptoraceae bacterium
CGTGACATGAGCGGGCCATCGGCAGCACCCTCGCGTGACATCGCAGCCAGCGCGGCAGCGACGTGCAGCTCATCGGGTCACACCGCCGCGAACCAGCCCATCGCGCCGAGCTCGGCGAGGTGATGCTGGTGGGGGTGGAACATGTAGCGGCCGGGCTCGGTCAGCTCGAACTCGACGATCGCGCGCTCACCCTGGCCGAGCGTGACGGTGTCGGTGTGCTCGTCGGGCTCCAGCGAGGTCCCCGAGCGCAGCACGTCGAAGGTCTGGGCGTGGAGGTGGAAGGAGCCCACCGGCTCGTGCTCGAGCAGGTTGGTGACGTAGAGCCGGACGCGCTCGCCGACCGGCACGCGGATCGGGTGGCGGTGGAAGAAGCCGGCCACGCCGTTCCAGCAGGCCACCTCGATGCGGCCGTCGCCGTCGAGGTCCCAGCCGCCGAGGGTGAGCACGAACTCGTGCGCCGGCGGGCGTCCGCCCGGCGGGTCGACGATCATCGCGCCGTAGAGGCCACGGGCGATGTGCTCGGCCAGCGGTGCGGTGTGGCAGTGGTAGGGGTGGAGTCCGACCGGGCCGGCCACCACCTCGTAGGTGAAGCTCGAACCCGCGGGGATCGGCTCCCAGCCGTCCATCGCCGGGGTGTGACGGCCGTGCAGGTGCAGGTTGTGGGGCCGGCCGGTCCGGTTGTCCATGCGCACCCGGATGGTGTCGCCCTCGGTCGCGCGGATGATCGGACCGGGCACGGTGCCGGCGTAGGTCCATGCGTCGGCGACCATCCCGTCGGCCACCACCACCTGGCGCTCGGTGACCGGCAGCTCGTACTCGCGGGTTACCCCCTGGCGACCGTCGAAGGCCGGTGGGAGCGTGACCTCGTCGAGCGCGTCGCCAGCCAGGTCGGCGGGCGGCGCGACGCTGTAGCTGTGCCCGCCGGGGCCGTAGCCCCCGTGCTCGCCGCCGTCGCCTGCGCTCGCGTCGGCGCTCGCCGAGGCTGGGGTGGCCAAGGTGGTCTGGTAGGCCGCATCGGCATCGGACTGCGGGCCCGAGCCCCCATGCGGGAGCAGCTGGTGGCCGAGCAGCCCGCCGCCCACGACCGCGACGCCACCGACGGCGCCGTGGCGCAGCAGGTCACGTCGAGACAGGTCACGCCGGGTCAGGTCGCGCCGACCTGTGTCGCCGCTGTGGGCCAGCTCGCGCGGCTCCTCGGCCTCGCGCGGCTCGTCGGCCTCGGGCGGTCCGTTGGCGCCGCGGGTCTCAGCGGTCGCGTCGGCCTCGCCGGGCTCATCGGACATCTCAGACCGATCCGCCGACCACGCTCGAGAGCGCGACGATCAGCAGGTAGCCGAGCACGCCGCCGCCGACGAAGGTCACGGCCTTCCAGCGCGGCAGGTCGCCGGCGCCCAGCAGGTAGGCGGCCGCACCGACCACGGGGACCACGAGCACGGCCACCGACCAGCCCACCACCGCCGGCCGTGCCAGGTCCTCGCGCCGGGCGAGGTCCCACAGCGACAGGGCGATCCACCCGCCGACGAGCGCGAAGGGCAGCACGGTCGCATACAGCCCCAGCGTGATCTCCAGCGCATCCATCAGCGACTCCTCCCTGCGTGTCCGCCCGCCGTCTGCTCCTCGATCAGTTCCGTGTCAGGCATCGCGCCGACGGTCATCATCGCAGAGCTCACAGCACACCTCCCACGACGACGGCACCGACCAGCAACGCCACCACGAGTCCGAGCCCCCCGGCCACCGCGAGCCAGCGCACCACGGCGGGCAGCGTGGAGCGTCCGGCCAGCAGGTAGCCAGCGGCTCCGACGAACGGCACCAGCAGCACACCAGCGGTCCAGCCGACCGTGCCACCTCGATTCAGGTCCTCGCGCCGCGCGAGGTCGACCAGTGCCAGGGCGAGCCATGCCGCGAACAGCCCGAACGGCAGCGCCCAGCCGAGCACCGCGTACACCGTGGGCAGCGCCCCGGTGCCGAAGGGGACGCCGCCGATCGCGATCACCCCGCCCCGGCCGACGGCCAGCCCGTCCGGCTGGTCGGGCACCGTCAACGCAGCGACCTCGACGTCGAGTCCGTCGAAGACGTCGACGGCCGGCTCCACCGGCGCGTCGGGACCACGCGGCAGGGTTGGTAGGGCCGGTGGTGGCGGCACCTCGCGGTGGTCGACGTCCGGCTTGATGCCGAGCCCCACCTCGGCGACCAGTCCGACCGAGGCCAGGGTCGAGGCCAGGCTGCTGCGCACCGGCAGGCCGAACCGGCCTCTATCGGGGTCCCCAGCACCGGCGTGCGCTCCAGCGGTTGCGTCGGGCCCACAGCCGGCCAGCCGCTGCAGGCCAGCGGGTTGGGTGGCACCGGCGTCGTTGCCCATGAAACAGTTGTCGGCCATGGCGGGACCGGAGAGCGTCAGGTCGCTGTAGCCCGAGCCCTCGATCACGTTGTCACGCACGACGTTGCCGCCGCTCATCCAGAAGTTGTCCGAGAGGTTGGGGCTGACCGCCACACCGTGGTTGACGTGGTTGACGATGCGGTTGCGCGCGACCAGCGAGTCGTGGCCGCCGGCGAGCATCACGCCCGTGCCGAAGCTCGGCCACACCCCGCCGAGCGCCGGGGAGGTGCGCTCGTCGTTGTCGTGGATGAGGTTGCCGACGATGGTGACGTTGCCGTGCGGGGCGAAGCGCTGCGAATCCAGGGTGTTGGGCACGATCCCAGCGGTGTTGTACCGCCACAGTGAGTCGAGCAGGTAGACGTCGCTGGCGTTGGTGCCGGAGTAGCCGAGCCCGTTGCGCTCGGCAGTCACCTCGCGGATCACGGCGTCGCACGGCTCGCACTGGCCGATGTAGAAGCCAGCGTCGCCCGAGCCGCTGGCGTAGCTGTGCTCGAACAGCCCATCGGTCGAATCGAACGCGTAGATGCCGTAGGTCGCGTTGTTCGAGGCGGTCAGGTACGAGCCGCGGTAGCCCTCCACCGAGGTCCAGTAGATCCCGTTGCCGGTGGCGTTGCGGGCGGTGAGGTTCTCGACGACGACCCCGTCGGCGGCGAAGGTCGCGATCGCGTTCTCGCGCTGGTGCTCGGCGTCGACGATCACCTCGTTGCGGTCGGTGCCACGCAGGGTGATGTAGGGCGTGGTGATCTCCACCGACTCGCGGTAGACGTAGCGGCCGTCCTCGGCCTCGTAGGCCGGTTCCTCCGGCGCTGGCGCGACCAGCACGAGGTCGCCGGGCTCGGCCGCGTCGACCGCGTTCTGGATGGTCGGATGGTCGCGGGGGACGCGGCGGGTCGTGCCCGTCCCCTCCTCGACCACCTCGACGTCGGCGTCGGCTCCGGCACGCGAGCCGACGTCACCGACCACCAGGGTCCCGGCCATCCCCGAGCTCGCGTCGTCGGGGGCGTGCAGCGAGCAGTAGAAGTCGAACTCGCCCGGCTCGTCGAAGGTGAGCTCCACGGTCTCACCGGGCTCGAGTAGATCGGTGGGACCACCACCGGTGGCCTCGCCGGTGGACCAGGCGCCGTCGACGTCGATCGCGTTGTGCTCGACCTGACCGTCGTTGGTGAACCGGATGGTGTCGCCGACCTCGACGCGGGTCACCTCACGCTCGAAGCGGCTGTCCTGCATCGAGATCTCGACGACCTGGGTGGCGTCCGCGCCGTCCCCGCTGCAGCCGGCGGCCAGCGCCGCCACCGCGACCAGCAGCAGGACACGGA
>JBKGZF010000300.1:0-3689 GCA_046545715.1 Nitriliruptoraceae bacterium
GCGGCAGCCGCTGCGCGCCCGGCTGCTCGATCCCGACCAGCTCGAGGCTGCGATCGACGAGCTCGACCCGCGCACGGCCCGCTACTGCCACGCCCTCAGCCACGTGACCATGAGCCCGAACGTGATCCATGGCGGGGCCAAGACCAACGTCGTGCCTGACGCCGTCACGCTCGACGTCGACATCCGTACCCTGCCGGAGGTGAGCGACGAGGAGGTGGACGGGCTCCTCCTCGAGGTGCTCGACGACCTCGCCGACCGCGTCGAGATCTCACCCGCGGTCCAGCCCCGCGCGGCCACCGCCTCGCCGACGGACACACCGATGTTCGACCTGCTGCGACGTCGGGCGCAGGCGGTGCACCCCGGCGCGGCCGTGCTGCCCTGGATGGTCGTCGGAGGCACCGATGCGGCGTTCTTCCGGGCCCGCGGGGTCCCCTCGTACGGTGCCGCGATGTTCAGTCCGGACGTCTCGCTGGAGGCCTTTCAGGCCCGCTTCCACGGCCACGACGAGCGCATCGACACCCGCTCGCTCGGGCTCACAGCGCAGCTCTACCTCGACATCGCCGATGGCATCGCCGACGCCGCGGGCTGAGATCCGCGGGCCGGGATCCCCGACCAGGAGCACCCCCGTGCCGATCGTGGCGTGCCCCGCCTGCTCCGCGGACGTCACCTCCTCGGCCCCGACACCGGGCCCACAACCTCCACCGGGCAGCGGTACCGACCTGGGCGGACTGCGCCGGCGCGGCCGCTGAGGCGACCACACGCCCGCACCGGTGGCGGACGGACGCACCCGCCGCCGGGCGGTTAGGGTCGTGGCTGGGCGCAGATCGGAGACCACATGGCACGGTTCCTCGACGAGCTCACACCGAGCACGGACCTGACCTACGAGGACGTGTTCCTCGTCCCCGTCCACTCGGACGTCGCCTCCAGGACCGGGGTCGACCTCGCCACCGTTGATGGCAGCGGCACGACCATCCCGCTGGTCTCGGCGAACATGACGGCCGTCTCCGGCCGGCGCATGGCCGAGACCCTGGCACGCCGCGGCGGGCTCGCCGTGATCCCCCAGGACATCCCGCTGGACATCGTCGCCGACGTCGTCGCCTCGGTGAAGGCCCGTCACCCGGTGTTCGAGACCCCGATCACCCTGGCACCGACCGACACCGTGGGCGACGCCCTCAACCTGCTGCCCAAGCGCTCCCACGGCGCGGCCGTGGTCCTCGAGGACGAGCGACCGATCGGTGTGGTCACCGACATCGACCTCACGGGCGTCGACCGGTTCACCCAGGTGGGCCGGGTGATGTCGGAGCGCCCGGCCACCCTCAGCAGCGGCGTCTCTCCCCGCTCGGCGTTCGACCAGCTCGCCGAGATCCGCCACCGGCTCGCGCCCGTGGTGGACGCCGACGGGCGACTGGTCGGGCTGCTGACGCGCGTCGGTGCGCTGCGCTCGACGCTGTACCAGCCGGCGCTCGACGATCAGGGCCGGCTGCGCATCGCGGCGGCGATCGGGATCAGCGGTGACCCCGTCTCCAGCGCCAAGGCGCTGATCGAGGCCGGGGTGGACACCCTGGTGCTCGACACCGCGCACGGCCACCAGCAGCGCATGCTCGACGCCCTCGAGGGCGTGCGCGCCCTCGACCCGCCCATCCCGGTCGTGGCCGGCAACGTGGTCACCCGTGAAGGCGTAGCTGACCTGGTGGCAGCCGGAGCCGACATCGTCAAGGTAGGGGTCGGCCCGGGAGCGATGTGCACGACCCGGATGATGACCGGGGTGGGCCGACCGCAGTTCTCGTCGGTGCTCGACACGGCAGCCACGGCACGTGAGCTGGGCGCGCACGTGTGGGCCGACGGCGGCATCCGCCATCCCCGTGACGTCGCGCTGGCGCTCGCCGCCGGGGCATCCAACGTGATGGTCGGCTCGTGGTTCGCGGGGACCCACGAGTCCCCGGGCGACCTCGAACGCGACGCCGATGGCCGCGCGTACAAGGTCTCGTTCGGCATGGCCTCCGCACGCGCGGTCCGGCAGCGCACCGAGGGCGAGGACGCCTTCGACCGGGCTCGCAAGGCGCTCTACGAGGAGGGCATCTCCTCCGGACGCCGCTACCTCGACCCCCAGCGACCCGGGGTGGAGGACCTGGTCGACCGGATCTCCTCGGGGCTGCGCAGCGCCTACACCTACGCGGGTGCCGCCGATCTCGAGACCTTCCATACCCGCGCGGTCATCGGCATCCAGACCCGTTCGGGCTACGCCGAGGGGCGCCCCCTGGACGAGGGCTGGTGAGACCAGGGCCGGTGCCCGGTCGGCGGCGTCGCCGCCGCCGACCGGAGGCGCCGCTCTAGGCCTGGTCGCTGGTGTCGAAGATCCCCGCGACCCGCTCGACGAGATCGTCATCGAGCTGCTCGAGGACCTCGAGCGCGCGCATGTTCTCCTCGACCTGCTCGGCGCGTGACGCCCCGGTGATCACCGTCGAGACGTTGGGGTTGGCAGCACACCAGGCGATCGCCAGCTGCGCCATGGTGCAGCCGAGCTCATCGGCCACACCCTTGAACTCCTGCAACGCCGCGTCATAGCGACCATCGGTGAGCCGGTCGCGCAGGAACTCGTAGCCCTCCAGCGTCGCACGGCTGCCCTCGGGGACCCCGCCGAGGTACTTGCCGGTCAGCAGCCCCAACGCCAGCGGCGACCAGATCGTCGTGCCGAGCCCGATGTCCTCATAGAGGCGGGCGTACTCCTTCTCGACGCGGTCGCGGTGCAGCAGGTTGTACTGCGGCTGCTCGGTCACCGGACGGTGCCAGCCGTAGCGATCGGCCACGTCCCAGGCGGCGCGGATCTCGTCCGCGGACCACTCCGAGGTGCCCCAGTACAGCGCCTTGCCACGGTCGATCGCGTCGGACATCGCCCGCACGGTCTCCTCGATCGGCGTGTCCGGGTCCGCCCGGTGGCAGTAGATGAGGTCGAGGTAATCGAGACCGAACCGCTCCAGCGAGGCGTCGATCGACTCCAGCAGGTACTTGCGGTTGAGCGTGCGACGGGTGTTGGGCCCTCCGTGCAGCCCCCAGTAGTACTTGCTCGAGACCACGTAGCTGTGTCGCGGCCAGCCGAGGTCACGGAACGCCTCGCCCATGATGCGCTCGGCATCGCCGCCGGCGTAGGCCTCGGCGTTGTCGAAGAAGTTCACCCCCGCGTCGTAGGCGGCCGCCATGCACGCACGTGCGTTGTCGACGTCGAGCTGGCTCTTGAAGGTCACCCACGAGCCGAAGCTGAGCACCGAGACCTTCAGCCCCGAGCGTCCGAGTCGGCGGTACTGCATCTCCACGAGCGTCTCCTTGATCTGATCTGGACGGACCGAGCTGATCTGGCTGATCTGGACCTGCGTCGACGATCCAAGGGCGCGTCGCCGATCGCGGCCTTCCGGCTCCCCCAGGCTAGGAGACGCCCGTGGGGTCGTTGGTCCTCGATCGCCGCTGCGGCCCACCCCCGCCCGGATCCGCGCGTAGGCTCGCCTCCGGACACGACCAGGCCCGTCCGTGCCGGCGGGCTGCCAGGAGGGACCATGCGACGGGTGATGGTGACCGGAGCGACCGGCTTCGTGGGCGGGCGGGTGGCACGGCGACTGCGTGCGTTGGGCGTGGAGGTCGCCGCCCCGGTGCGTTCGCCCTCGACGAGCCTGGAGCACATCGGGGTCATCCAGTAC
>JBKGZF010000301.1:0-3683 GCA_046545715.1 Nitriliruptoraceae bacterium
CAGCAGATGGACGGTGTGGCCACTGATCTCGCGCAGCTCGCTGCGGATGCCGGCCCACCGCTCGTCACGCTCACCCCAGTCGTGGTGCAGCTGCATCACCGGCCCCTCCTGGTGCCATCCTCGTCTCGATCGGGATCCCCGCCCCCAGTATCCACGCGCCCAGTATCCATCCCCGCGCCGGCGTCAGCCCAACTGGCCAGCCAGGGACGCCGGGTCGGTGACGGGCAGCTCGCAGACCAGGTCGCGACAGACGTAGGCCGCCGGTCGGCCCTCCACCTCGCCGCGGCCGGACAGCAGCGGCACGACATCGCCGTGGTCCGGCTCGGCGACGGCCACCACCGCACCGGGACGCACCGTGGCGCGCGCCACCTCGGCCAGGGCGTCACGCCCCGGGCCTGGACGGCCGACGATCGCGATCTCGCGGGGGCCGGCGGCCAGGGCCTCGAACTGCCGCAGCGTCCACCCGTAGCCCATGGGCAACTGGGCGAGCTGTGGCTGGAACAGCCGCAGCCCGGACGCCGCGCGGTCGTACCACCTCGGCTCACCGGTCAGCCCCGCCAGGGTCAGGCACACCTCGCTCATCACCGAGGTGCCGGCCGGCACGGCGTTGTCCCACCGGTCCTTGGGGCGGGCGTAGAGCGACTCCGCATCGTGGCTGGTCTGGAACCAGCCACCCTCCGCCTCGTCGTGGAAGCGGTCGTGCGCCTCCTCCGCCAGCGCCAGGCCCCGCTCGAACCACACCACCTCGCCGGTCGCCTGGAACAGCTCCAGGTCGGCCAGCGCCAGCAGGGCGTGGTCCTCGAGGAAGCCGGGCACGGCCAGCTGCCCGTGCCGGCTGGCGTGGAACAGCCGGCCGTCGACCATGTGGGTGCGGTGCAGGACGTCGGCGCAGGTCGCCGCGGCGGCGACCCAACCCGGTACGTCGAGCAGCACGCCGGCCACGACCAGGCCACGCGCGGTCAGCGCGTTCCAGTCGGTGAGCACCTTGTCGTCGATGCCCGGCGGGACGCGCTGCGAGCGTACGGCCAACAGCGCGGCACGGACCTGCTCCCACTCGGCCTCGAACTCGTCCGGGTCGAGCTCCTGCTCGGCGGCGAACCGCTCGCGTGGCACCGGCTCGTGGAGGATGTTGACCCCCTCCCAGTTGCCGGCCGGGGTGGCGCCGAGGAAGCGGGTCCAGCGCTCCACGTCGAACCCGGCGTCCGCGATCACCGCAGCGAGCTCCTCGAACGGCCAGGTGTAGTAGCGACCCTCGACCCCCTCGGAGTCCGCGTCGACCGCGCTGACGAACGCGCCCTCGTCGGTGCGCAGCTCCTCGAGCAGGTGGTCGGCGGTGCACTGGGCCACCCGCGCCAGGTCGTCGCGCTCGGCCAGCACCGCGCCCGTGGCGTAGGCCGGCAGCAGCAGGGCGTTGTCGTAGAGCATCTTCTCGAAGTGGGGCACCAGCCACGCCGCGTCGGTCGAGTACCGGGCGAAGCCACCGGCCAGCAGATCGTGGATGCCGCCGCGCGCCATCGCATCGAGGCTGTGCACCGCCGCCTCCCGGCTCTGCCGCTCGCCGGTGCGTGCGTGGTGATGCAGCAGCCACTCGATGGTCATGGCCTGGGGGAACTTCGGCGCCTGCCCGAAGCCACCGAGCTCACGGTCCCATGCCCGCTCGAGCGTCACCTGCGCGGCCTGATCGGCGATGCCGGGATCGAGCTGCTCGGCCGGGTCGCCCTCGCGGTGCTCGGCGATCGCGGTGGAGATCTGCTCGGCCGAGCCCAGCACCTCGTCACGGCGCTGCTGCCACGCCTCGCTGACCGCGGTGAGCACCTTGGGGAAGTCGGGCATGCCGTGGCGGGGCTGGCGTGGCCAGTAGGTGCCGGCGAAGAACGGTGCGCCACCCGGCGTGAGGAACACGCTCATCGGCCAGCCGCCGTGGCCGGTCATCGCCTGCACGGCGCGCATGTAGACCGCATCGACGTCGGGACGCTCCTCGCGATCCACCTTGACGCACACGAAGTGCTCGTTGAGCAGCGTCGCGACCTCGTCGTCCTCGAACGATTCATGCGCCATCACGTGGCACCAGTGGCAGGCGCTGTAGCCGACCGAGAGGAAGATCGGCACGTCGCGGCGCTTGGCCTCCTCGAAGGCCTCATCTCCCCACGGGAACCAGTCCACGGGGTTGTCCGCGTGCTGGAGCAGGTACGGCGAGGTGGTCTCGGCCAGCCGGTTCGCCATCGGGACACGCACCTTCACTCGCGGGACACGTGACGGTACCGGCGGCGTGCTGCGATCCCGCCGGTACCCGCCTCATGCCGAGCGTGGGCGCGGTGGCCGTGCAGACGGAGGTCACGACCTTGGCGGTCTGCTGCGAGAGCGCGCGGAGCTACACACCGTAGGCGGCCTGCCAGGCGGTGAGCCCCTCGTAGACGTAGGTGCCACCCTCCGGGGGGCCGTTGCCCGACATCTTGCGCCCCGCGAAGGGAGCTTCGAGGCCAACCTCGTCGCTGCGACGGTTCACGGCGATGACACCCGTGCGCAGCCATCGCAAGCCAGCTGCGACGAGCGCCGGGTCACTGGTGTGGATCGAGGCCGTCAGGCCGTAGGGGCCCTCGTTGGCCCGCTCCCATACCGTCTGCCGGTCGCCGAAGTTCTCCACGCTGAGCACGGGTGCGAACACCTCCCGCGTCCGCAGGTCATCATCGGCTGCCACGTCGGTGAGCACGGTGGCCGGGAAGGCGGCCTCCACCTCGGCCACCTCGGCGCTCGAGGCCACGACCCGTGCACCCCTGCCGAGGGCCAGGTCGACGGCCTGACGTGCCTGGTCGGCGGCGTCGGGGTGGATCAGGGGACCGAGGTCAGTCAACGGATCGTTGGGATCGCCGGGCTGGAGCGCCGCCACCCGGGCGCCCAGGGCCTCGAGCAGCGTGGGTTCGATCGACCGCTCGACCAGTACCCGTCGAGCCGCTGAGCACTTCTGACCGTTGATCGCGATCGCCGAGGCCACGATCGCCTCCGCGGCTGCCTCCACGTCCGCATCGGCGAAGACGACGGCGACGTTGATCCCACTCATCTCCAGCGAGCAGCGTGCGAAGCGTTCGGCGACCTGCCGGCTGATCGCGCGGCCCGCAGCCGTCGAACCGGTGAAGTGGATGCCATCGACGCGTGCATCCCCGCACAGCGCCGTGGCCGTGTCAGCCGCCCCGGGCACGACCTGGAGCACGTCGTCGGGCAGTCCGGACTCAGCTACGAGCTGCTGTGTGGCGACCGCTGTGGCCGTCGAGCGTTCCGAGGGCTTCCATAGCACGGTGTTGCCGGCGAGGAGGGCGGGTAGCCACTTCCATCCGGGGGTGACCAACGGGACGTTCCAGGGCGTGATCGCTGCTACGACCCCGAGCGGCCGCCGGCGAACGACCGCCTCGCCGCACTGCTCGTCGCTGGGCGGATGCTGCGCGTACCACCGTGCCGAGAACGCCGCCCAGGCCACCTCGGCGGCCGCTTCATCACGACGCTTACCCACCTCGGCGACGATGAGGGAGGTCAACTCCCGCTCGGCCTCCTCGATCCGGTCAGCGATGCGGTCCAGCAGCTCGGCACGCTCGCGGACCGGTCGGTCCGCCCACCCGGGCTGGGCGGTGGTGGCCCGAGCCACGGCGGCGGCCACCTGCTCAGCGCTGGTGGCCTCGGTGTGGAACACC
>JBKGZF010000302.1:0-3671 GCA_046545715.1 Nitriliruptoraceae bacterium
GGCGAGAGGAAGGGCGGCGCGAGAGGAGGTACGGCATGCCGTTCGCCGACAGGCGCGAAGCAGGGCGTCGGTTGGCCGCGGAGGTCGAGGGGCTCGGGCTCGTCGACCCCGTCGTGCTCGGCCTGCCACGCGGTGGTGTCCCGGTTGCCGCCGAGGTGGCACGTGCCCTCGATGCGCCGCTGGACGTGCTGCTGGTGCGCAAGCTGGGCTGCCCGTGGCAGCCTGAGCTGGGCATCGGTGCGATCGGTGAGGACGGGATCCAGGTTGTCAACGAGGACCTGCGGCGACAGGCGCGGGTCAGCGAGGATGAGCTCGAGGCCGCCGCCGAGCGTGAGCACGCCGAGCTCGAACGTCGGCTGCGCACCTACCGGCAGGGCCGCCCACCGGTCGAGCTCAGCGGACGCACCGTGGTGATCGTCGACGACGGGCTGGCCACCGGCTTCACCGCACGGGCGGGCATCGAGGTGGTGCGTCGTCGTGGCGCGGCGCAGGTGGTCCTGGCGGTGCCGGTCGCCCCACCGGACACCGTCGCCGAGCTCGGTGAGCGCCTCGATGAGGTGGTGTGCCTCGAGACCCCGGCGTGGTTCACAGCGATCGGGGCCTTCTACCGCGACTTCTCCCAGACGAGCGACGAGGAGGTCATCGACCTGCTCGAGACCGGCCGCCGTGATCTCGGCGCTCAGCCCACCGACGACCCGAGCGACGATCCGCGCCGTGAGGTCGAGATCGCCGTGGACGACGAGGTGGTGCTGCCTGGGGAGCTGGCCGGTCCCCTCTCCCCGCGTGGCGTGGTGGTGTTCGCCCATGGCAGCGGCAGCAGCCGGCACAGTCCACGCAACCTCGCCGTGGCACGCCACCTCAACGATGCGGGGATGGCCACGCTCGTCTTCGATCTGCTGACCGGTGACGAGGAACGCGATCGCGCCAACGTCTTCGACATCGACCTGCTCGCTGAGCGGTTGGTCGCGGCTACCCGCTGGCTGCGGGCCGACGCGCTCGTCGCCGAGCAGCGGATCGGCTACTTCGGCGCGAGCACGGGCGCCGCGGCGGCGCTGGTGGCGGCGGCCACGCTGGGCGAGGACGTCGCAGCGGTGGTCTCGCGCGGTGGCCGGCCCGACCTGGCGTGGGCACGTCTGCCGGAGGTCAGCGCACCGACCCTGCTGATCGTCGGCTCGCGCGACGCCCAGGTGCTCGAGCTCAACCAGCGGGCTCGCGAGCAGCTGCGCTGTCCCAGCCACCTCGAGATCGTTCCCGGCGCCAGCCACCTCTTCCAGGAGCCGGGCACGCTGGAGACGGTCGCCGAGCTCGCCGCCAGCTGGTTCCACGACCACCTCGCCTGAGCCTCAGAGGGCTGTGCGCTCGCCCTGGGGGTGATCCGACGCTGTGGCCAGCGGGATGCGGATCTGGAACGCCGCTCCCCCGTCGGGACCGTCGGCGAGCTCGATGCTGCCGTCGTGGAGCTCGACGAACCGGGCCGCGAGCGCGAGCCCGATGCCGCTGCCCGGTCGGTGACTGGGTGCGGTGGGCCCCTGCTCGAACGGTAGGAACACCGCTTCGCGCAGCTCCTGGGGCACGCCCTCACCGCTGTCGGAGACCTCGATGAGGGCATCCTCGCCCTCGGCGTAGGTCCGGACCCGGATGTCGGTGCCTGGCGGCGTGTGCTTGAGCGCGTTGCCGACGAGGTTCTCCACGGCCCGCTCGACCATGGCGGGGTCGACCTCCGCCGCGATCGGCTGCAGCTCGGTGGCGAGCTGCTTCTCGCCGAACTCGATGGTGTCCAGGCAGCGGGCGACGAGGGTGTCGAGCGCGACCCGACGCCGGCGTGGCGCGATGATGCCCCGGGCGAGCCGGTCGAGGTCGAGCAGGTCGCCGAGGAGCCTGTCCAGCCGTGCCGCGTTGATGGCCAGCCGCTCGATCATCGCCTCACGGTCGCTGTCGTCGAGCTGCTCGTCGCGTTCGACGAGCGTCTCGCTGAGACCCGAGATGACGGTCAGCGGCGTGCGCAGCTCGTGGGAGACCGCCTGGAGGAAGGCGTTCTTGGTGTGGTCGAGCTCGCGGAGGCGGACGCTGTCGCGCCGCTGCTCATCGAGCAGGTGCTCGAGGTTCTGCTCGCGCTGGATCCGTTCGGTGAGATCACGGCCGATCCCCTCCACCACGAGCGCCTCGCCCTCGGTCAGCCACAGCAGCTGGAGGTCGAGCCACCGGTCCGAGCCGTCGGCATGGCGCGCGCGCACCACGTGGCGCAGGGTCTGCGCGTCAGCGGGATCAGCGCCCGGATCGTCGAGGCCCAGCTCGTCGAGGCCGAGGACGTCGGACAGCAGGTCGGGATCGCGCTCACACGCCTCGACGGAGTAGCCGAGCAGCCGCAGGACCGCGCGGTTGACGAAGAGACAGCCCCGCTCGGGGGTGAGCTGGTGTCGGAAGATCAGGTCGTTGCTGCGCTCAGCGAAGCGTGAGAGCCGTGCGCGTTGGTCCTCGGCCTCGTCCTCGGCGGCGAGACGTCCCAAGGTGACACCGACGATCTGGGCGGTGGCGGCGACGAACTCCTGATCACCGGTCGACCAGGCCTCGCGCGTGCGGCTGCGGACCCACACGGCGCCGAAGGGGCCGTCGCGGCCGGGGATCGCCGCGCTGATGCTGCTGCGCAGTCCCGAGCCCTTGAGCCAGTCGGGAGGGTCGAAGCGGGCATCGTTCTCGATGTCGCCGACCCGTACCGCCTCGCCCGTCGCGAGGCTGTGGGCGACCGGGCCCAGCTCGTCGATGGTGATCTCCCAGGGCGACATGGGGACCGCGCCGACGCCGGTGCGCAGCCGTACGGTCTCGGCGCGGGAGACGATCTCCAGGACCGCGCACCAGTCGCAGTTGAGCACCCGACTCAGCTCCTGTGCGACGGTCTCGAGGTACTTGTCGATGTCGGTAGCGACCATGCCGTCGACCGCCAGCCGCGCGAAGCTGGTCTGCTCGGCAGCCCGGCGGTGCAGGGCTCCTTCGATACGTGAGCGATCCTCGGCGTCGCGGATGACCACCACGGTCGCCGGCTCGTGCCCCTCGCCCATGTCCTGTGACGTGGCAGGCGCGAGCCCGATGTCCACGGGCAGCTCGGTGCCGTCGCGGCGCAGCAGGGTCAGCACCAGGCCCGAGGCCATGTTGCGCACGCTGGGTTCACGGCCATAGCGCTGCCGATGGCCACGGTGGCGTTCGCGGTGGCGTTCGGGCACGAGCAGCTCGACGCTCTGGCCGACCAGCTGTTCACGCTCGTAGCCCGAGAGCTGCTCGATCCACGGGTTGACCGTCTCGATGCGCCCCCGGGCGTCGACGATCATCAGCCCGGCGGGGAACACCGAGAACAGCTGCTCGGTCGCTGCCGATCGCCACCACACCGTGGGGTGCCTTCCCGTGGGCGAACGCTCTGGGTCGCGGGCCGCTGAGCGCCGCGACTTGGTGGGTGCCCAGAGCCCGTGATACTCAGAGTAACCTAGAAAGACTTACTAAACCCTATATCCTCCGCACCGCGTGGTGGAGCCCGTCGTCAAGCCCCGACCATCGCGCGGCGACCCGGCCGGCGTGTCCCTCGGTCCACTCCCCCTGCGTCGAGGTCCGGTGGGCACCGTGAGGTGGTGGGCGACATCACGCGGTGGGCGACATCACGCGGTGGGCGACATCACGCGGTG
>JBKGZF010000303.1:0-3669 GCA_046545715.1 Nitriliruptoraceae bacterium
GGTCCGGCCCACCTCGGCCAGGCCGTCAGCGGTGAGGGCGAGCTGTCCGATGGGATCGGCGGCTGCGGTGTCGAGTCCGCCCGAGACCACCACCGTGGCCGGGTCGAAGGCCGCGACGAGCTCCATCGCCGTGCGCAGCACCGAGAGGTAGTCGACGTCGTCGGTGCCCGGCGGCAGCGGCAGGTTGCGGGTCGTGCCACGCCCGGGACCGGCCCCCTCCTCGTCGTCGAAGCCGGAGAAATAGGGGAACTGGTGGTCGGGATGGGTGTGTAGCGAGACGTAGAGCACCTGTGGGTCGCGCCAGAACACGTCCTGGGTGCCGTTGCCGTGGTGGACGTCGATGTCGACGATGGCGACCCGACCGCGGTCGGAGAGCCGCCGGGCGGCGACAGCGGTGGGGTTGAGCAGACAGAATCCACCGAAGTAGTCCGGGCCCGCGTGGTGGCCGGGTGGGCGCGTGAGCGCGTAGGCGAGCCGTGCGTCGTCGCCGAGGCGATCAGCAGCGGTCACGGCCACGTCGACGGCGGCCTGCGCGGCCGCGTAGGAGCCGGCGACGATGGGCGTCGCGGTGTCGAAGCACCACCAGCCCGGCTCGGCCAGCGGGGAGGTACTGCGACGGCCGCCGCCGGCCCAGCGCGGCGAAGGGTGGGTGTCGGGGAGCATCACCGTGCCGCCGCCCGCCTCACGCCACGCCTGGTAGCCCTCGCGCAGGAACCTGACCATGGCCGGGTCGTGCACGCGGGTGATGGCCGCCTCCTCGGCCCGCACGGCGGGGTGCAGCAGGTGACCGCGCTCGCCGAGCGTCGCCGCGATCGCGTCGATGCGTGCCGGACGCTCGTGCCGTGGCTGGCGGGTGCGGCCTGCGTCGAGGTCGAACGCCGGGTCATGGCCACGGTGCGCGGGGTCGGTGACGATGATCGGTGCCAGCCGCTGCTGTGCGGCGGCGGGGCTCGCCAGGGGGTCGGTCACGGCGGCTCCGATCGGGGGAGGGCACGGAGGGACGCTAGGTGCTCGCGCGCACGGGCGGCGCCGACGCGGCGGATGTGGCGTACCGTATGCTGCGAACGATTCGCGACAAGCTAGCCAGGCGCACGGATGCCTCGACCGCGAGGCTCCGCGCTGCCTCGCCCACCCCCGTGCTGCCTCGACGCCACTGCGTGAAGCCTCGAGCCCAGCTGCACCGAGCCCATCTACACCCGGACGCAGGAGCCGGCAGCGACGTGCCCACGGATACCGCCACGCCCGCCATCCGCCTGGCCGATGTGGCCGCAGGCTACGGGGGCGACACGGTCCTGCGGGGGTTGAGCCTCGAGGTCCCGCGCGGGGCGTTCGTGGGGGTGGTCGGCCCGTCGGGATCGGGCAAGACCACCTTGCTGCGGCTGCTGACCGGCCGGGCCGAGCATCACCGCGGCAGCATCGAGGTGCTCGGTGCGTCGCTGCGCCGCGGCGCGCCACCCGCCGGCGTCGGCTACGTGCCTCAGCTCGAGGCCGTGGACTGGCAGTTCCCGCTCACCGTCGAGCAGGTGGTGCTGCTGGGTGACGCGGCGACCAGCGCGTCGGTGCCCTGGTTCTCGCGTTCCGAGCGGCGACGGGCGGCACAGCTGCTCGAGCGCCTCGGACTCGCCGGGTTGGAGCGACGGCGGATCGCGGCGCTCTCGGGTGGTCAGCGTCAACGGATGTTCCTCGCCAGGGCGCTGCTGCGTGACGCGCAGCTGCTGCTGCTCGACGAGCCGACCTCGGGCGTGGACCTCGCCACCCGCCGCGACGTGCTGCAGCTGCTCGGCGAGCTGCACCACCTCGGGCTCACGGTCGTGCTCACCACCCACGATCTCAACTTCGTCGCGGCACACCTGCCGCGCGTGGTGTGCCTCAACGGGGAGATCACCGCCGACGGCCCACCGGCCGAGGTGCTCACACCCGAGGCGCTCGAGCGCACGTTCGGCTCGCCGCTGCGGGTGCTGCACGACAGCGGACGCGTGGTCGTGGTCGACGCCGAGGGGGTCGAGTTGCACGACGCCGACGCCCATCGCACCACCGGGCAGGCGCACGACCCGGCCGAGGTGCTGCCGTGATCGACGGGCTGCTCGAGCCGTTCGCCTACGCCTTCTTCGCGCGCGCCATGGTGGCCGGGATCGTGATCGGGGCGATGTGCGGTGCCCTGTCGACCTTCGTGGTCCTGCGCCGCATGAGCTACATCGGTCACGGGCTGGCCCACAGCGTCCTCGGCGGGGTGGCGGTCGGCGTGGCCCTCGGCGCCGACCTCTACGTCGGTGCGATCGTGGCGACGGTGGCCTCCGCACTGCTCATCGACCGGGTCACGCGTCGCGACGTGCTGCACGTCGACGCGGCCATCGGCATCGTCACCACCGCGATCTTCGCGATCGGGGTGGCGACCCTGGCGGTGGTGCCCACCCGCGTCAACGTCGAGGCGTTGCTCTTCGGCAACATCCTGGGGGTGGACGGGCTGGACCTCGGTGTCGCGGTCGTCGTGGGCGTGCTGTTCGCGGGGGTGCTGTTCACGCTGCACAAGCAGCTGGTGGCGGTCACCTTCGATGCGGAGGTGGCCGCGGTCCACGGGGTGCGCACGGGCGTGATCGAGCTGGTGTTCAGCCTGAGCACCGCAGCGGTGGTGGTCGCCTCGGTGCGGGTCCTCGGTGTGCTGCTGATCGCCGCCGCTGTGGTGATCCCCGCAGCGACCGCACGACTGGTGACGCGCTCGGTCGGCGCGATGATGGTGCTGGCCACCGGTCTCGGCGTGGTCGCCAGCGTCGCGGGGCTCTACGCCTCGTTCCACCTCGACGTACCCAGCGGACCGACGATCGTGCTCACCGGTGCGCTGGTCTTCACCGTCGTGTTCGTCGTGACCGCGGTGCTGGCGCGTGGCCGGATCCACCGCGCACGCCGACCGGTGAGCGTCGGCCAGCCGCCGGGCGGTGAGGCGTCACCTGCACGCATTGACGCACCCGGATAAACTGCGAACCGTTCGCAATAGTGGATGTGCGGAGCGACGCGTGCTCGTGGTGCGCCGCCACGACGCCGTGTCGCCGCATCCGTCGTGCCGAGAGGTCCAGATCGTGTCCACCTTCCCCTCCGTGCGTCGCCTGACCGTCACGTTGCTCGCGCTCGCGCTGGTGCTGGCAGGCTGTGGTGCCCAGGGTGACGAGCCCGACGACGGGCAGGTCCTGGACGGCGAGCTCGGTGCCACCGAGCCGTCCGACGACCAGGTTGAGGACGCCGACGCCACCGACGGCACCGGTGGGCAGGGTGAGGATGGGGACGCGGATGGAGCGACCGAGCGGAGCGTCGTCGCTGCCGTGGCGCCCGTCGCCGACCTCGTGCAGCAGGTCGGGGGTGACCGCGTCGAGGTCACCTCGCTGGTGCCCGCAGGTGCCGACGCGCACACCTACGAACCACGCCCACAGGACGTCGTCGCCCTGAGCGAGGCTGACGCCTACCTCGGCATCGGGCTCGGGCTCAACGCTGCGGCGGTGCAGCTCGCCGAGGACAACCTGCCCGAGGGTGCACCGGTGGTGCGGCTCGGCGAGCTGAGCCTGGACGACGAGGCGCGTCTCGGCGGCCATACCCACGACGGCGACGAGGACGGCCACAGCCACGACGATGGTGAGGCCGAGCACACCCACGACGACGGCGACGAGGACGGCCATACCC
>JBKGZF010000304.1:0-3657 GCA_046545715.1 Nitriliruptoraceae bacterium
GCATGGCCAGGCGCTCGATCACGCGTTCGGCCTCGTCATCGCGTGGTTCGCCCTCGTCATCCAGCAGCGCCTGACGATCGGCGCTGATCGTCAGTGCCGGGCGGTTGCGCACCAGCTGTTCACCGTCGGCGGTGAGGATCTCGCCGCGCGGCGCCTCACTGACGACCGTCCGTAGGCGGTTGTTGTCGGCGAGCTCCACGTAGCGGTCACCGGTGAGCACCTGGAGGAACCACAGTCGGGCGAGCAGCGCCACGAACAGCGCGATGACCAGCACCGCGAGGAACATCAGTCGCAGCGCCGGTGAGGCATCTGATGAGGGAGGTGCCATGGGGTTCAGGATGCCGCTCCGTCGCCAACCGTCACCGTGGCAACAAAGGTCGAGGTCGTGGTCGTCATCGGTTGGTCGCGCGACCAGGTACAGCCGCGGGTTCGATCCGGTGGTCAGCTGTCGACGACGGTATCACCGGCCCTCACGCCGTCCGGGGGGCTCACTCGGCGGGCTGACCGCGCATGGGGAAGCGCGCGCCCAACCGACCGACCAGGGCGTAGGCCAGCGGAGCGAGCAGGGTGTTGTAGAGCCCGACGGCGAGAGCCGCCTGGAAGACGAGATCGAAGGTGGCACGCTGATCCGCGAGCAGCCAGGTGATGGTGCCGTAGGCGGCCGTCCCGAGCACACCGCTGACGAAGGCCAGCACGACCGGCCCGCTGATCGAATCGGGAGCCACGTAGGGTCGCAGTACCCCGATGAGCCAGCCGAGGGTGGCGTAGATCGCCACCGACAGCCCCACGGGTGACTGCATGATCAGCAGATCGGCCAGCAGCCCAGCCACGGCGCCGACCCGTGCACCAGACATCGGGCCGTCGTGGACCGCGATGGCCAGCACGAGTAGCAGCAGCAGATCGGGGCGGAAGCCGAGCAGGGTGACGGAGGGGAACAGCGCGGTCTCGAGCACCACCGCGGTCACCAGTAGCAGCGAGATGAGCAGGCCGCGCAGGATCACCCGTCGTCCCCGTCGTCGTCCTCCTCCGACCCGGTGTCCGCCTCCTCCTCGGCGCCGTCGCCACCCGGAGCGTCACCGTCTTGCTCATCGTCATCGTCGTCCGGCGAGAGCTCGGGGACATCGAACTCGAGGTCCTCGGTGCTGTCGAAGGCGGGCAGCGGCTCCACCCCGTCGGTGCGCACGACCATGACATGGTGCAGCTGCGAGTACGCGACGAAGGGGTTGACCTCGGCCTCGCGGGTCAGTCGCCCCTCCCCGTCGACGACCTGGCGCACCTCACCGATCGGGATCCCGGCAGGGAACACCCCCTCGTCGTAGCTCGAGGTGACGATCTCGTCTCCCGCCTCGACGTCCGCCTCAGGGTCGAGCAGACGCAGCAGCATCGGATCGCCACCACGCCCCTCGATCGTCCCGACCTCGCCCGTACGTGCGGTACGGGCTGCTGCGGCGAAGTTCGGGTCGATCGCCAGAAGCACCCGAGAGGCGCCGTCCGACGTCTGGATGATCCGTCCCACCAGCCCCGCGCCGGAGATCATCCCACGCTCGATGCCGTCCTCGGCGCTGACATCGATGGTGACGGTCCACTCGAAGTTCGAGGGCGAGAGCGCGACCACCCGTGCCGCCACGGTGTCGAGCTCGGTGCGGTCGGCCATGTCGAGCAGCTGACGCAGCTCCAGGTTCTCGCGCTCGAGATCGACCCGCGAGGCGGTGCGCTCCTCGAGGTCCTCGACCCGCCCACGCAGCTGCTGGTTCTCCGAGCGCAGCCGGAACAGCTCCCCCACCCGCTCGGCGGCATCACCGAACGGCGCCACCAGCGTGGAGACCCCGTCCTGGAGCGGTCGGAGGGCGTTGCCGACCGTGGTGCGCAGACCGTCGAAGGGTCCGGCGTCCTCCTCGCCACGGAAGTCCAAGGTGATCAGCACCAGCGACACGAGGATCACCACCGCCAGCAGGATTCCCGCCCGCCTGCGTTGGAACACCCGTCACCTCACCTCGCTGTCGCTGACGGCCCCGGCGTCCCGGCACCTCCACCGGGACAGCGCCGCTCGCGCGACGGACTCAGGTCCGCGAGGACGAGACGAGCACCTTCTTCAGCGTCTCGAACTCCTCGAGGCACTTGCCCGACCCGACCACCACCGACGACAGCGGGTTCTCCGTGATGTGGATCGGCATCCCGCTCTCGTGCTTCAACCGCTCGTCGAGCCCCTTGAGCAGCCCACCACCTCCGGTGAGCACGATGCCCTTGTCCATGATGTCGGCGGCGAGCTCGGGCGGGGTCTTGTCCAGCGTGCTGGTCACCGCGTCGATGATGGCGTTGACCGGCTCCTCGATCGCACGCCGGATCTCGTCGGCCGAGACGATGATCGTCTTGGGCAGACCCGAGACCAGGTCACGCCCGCGGATCTCGGCATGGGGCTCGTCCGGCAGGGGGAAAGCGCTGCCGACCGCGAGCTTGATCTCCTCGGCGGTCCGCTCGCCGAGCATCAGCGAGTACTCCTTCTTGATGTAGGAGATGATCGCCTCGTCGAGCTCGTCACCACCGATCCGGATCGACTGCGAGGTGACGATGCCACCGAGGGAGATCACCGCGACCTCGGTGGTCCCACCACCGATGTCGACCACCATGTTGCCGGCGGGCTCGTGCACCGGCAGCCCGGAGCCGATCGCCGCGGCCATCGGCTCCTCGATGATGTAGGCCGCGCGCGCACCGGCCTGGATCGTCGCCTCCTCGACCGCACGCTGCTCCACGCCGGTGATCCCCGACGGCACGCAGACGACCACCCGGGGCTTGGCCAGGAACCGCCGCTTGTGCACCGCCTGGATGAAGTAGCGCAGCATCTTCTCGGTGACGTCGAAGTCGGCGATGACGCCGTCCTTGAGCGGCCGGATCGCCATGATGTGACCGGGTGTACGGCCGATCATGCGCTTGGCCTCGGACCCGACGGCGAGGATCGCCCCGTTCTTGGTGTTGATCGCGACGACCGAGGGCTCGTTGAGGACGATGCCGCGGCCACGGACGTAGACCAGGGTGTTCGCGGTACCGAGGTCCACGGCCATGTCCCGACCGAGGAACTGCAGGGAGTTGCCGATGTTCGCCGCCACGGGATGACCTGCCGGATCGTCTAGGGGATGCGGGCTCGACGCGCGGCGAGCACCCACGAGCGGCGACGGTCCGCGGGCGTCCTTGCCCACGAACGGCCCCGCGACGGGGGATGACCCTCGCAACCGCGCCGATCGGGGCGAAGCTACCACCGGCGGCCACATCCCGCGCCGTGCCGCACCCCCGCCGGACGGCCCCGCCCGCGCCGACCCCGATGAGTGATGCGCAGCCGAGGTGGTGGGACGGCCGCAGCCTCGATCTCAGACCATCCCGCGTCGGGCGAGGCTGATCCAGCGCTCGCCGGCGGTGACCAGGTGGTCGAGGACCTCGACGCCGACCAGCTCGCCGGCACGTACCAGCCGGCGCGTGAGCTGCTCGTCGTCCCGCGAGGGCTCGGGGTCGCCGCTGGGGTGGTTGTGCGCCAGCACGAGTGCGGCCGCGTTCGCCAGCAAGGCGTCTCGGAACACCTCGCGCGGCGACATGAAGGTGTGATCGAGGCTACCGACGCTGACCGTCGCGATCTCGAGCACCCGGTGCTTGGTGTCGAGCAGCACC
>JBKGZF010000305.1:0-3645 GCA_046545715.1 Nitriliruptoraceae bacterium
GGCGATGCTCGACGAGGTGTAAGTGCGGCCATGCGCCCGGCGGCGATGCAGCGGCGGTGGCCCGCGCTGAGGTGACGCTAGGCGACCACCGATGGTCGTCTCGCGTGACCTCGCCACCACGCTGGTAGCGAGGTCACGCGAGGGTGCTGCCGATGGCCTCGTCACGTCACACGGGCGAGGTCTCGCTTCGCGTTTGCGTATGGGGCCGGCGCCCACGAGCATGGCGGACATGGCACGTCTGCTGGTTGCGCATCACACCCCCTCGCCGGCCACCCAGGAGCTGCTGGAGGCCGTGCTCGCGGGTGCCCGGCACGACGCGATCGAGGGCGTCGAGGTGGTGGTCCGTCCGGCGCTGACCTGCTCGGAGGTCGAGGTGCTCGAGGCGGACGGCTACCTGTTGGGGACGCCGGCCAACATCGGCTACATGTCGGGAGCGCTCAAGCACCTCTTCGACCGCTGCTACTACCCGTGCCTGGAGGCGACGCAGGGGCGTCCCTACGGGCTCTACGTCCACGGCAACCTCGACACCACCGGTGCGATCCGCTCGGTGCAGACGGTCGCCTCGGCCCTGGGCTGGGAGCAGATCGCTGAGCCGGTGACCGTCAGCGGCCAGCCGCAGCGCGACGACGTCGACGCCCTGGTCGAGCTCGGTGGGACGGTGGCGGCGACCCTGGCGGCCGACTGGTGAATCTGTCACCACCGCGCACATCCTCGGGCCGTGCAGTCACAGGGGGCCGTTACGGTGCATGACCCACCGCTGCACACGCCCGCGAGCAGCCGACGACCAGGGAGCACGGGGTGAGGTTCCTCCACACCAGTGACTGGCAGCTCGGCATGACCCGTCACTTCCTCTCGGGCGAGGCGCAGGTGCGCTTCGACCAGGCGCGGCTGGACGTCATCGCGCGCATGGCCGACCTCGCTCAGCAGCGTGGCTGCCGCTTCGTGGTCGTCGCCGGTGACGTCTTCGAGACCAACCAGCCCGAGGAGCGCACCGTGGCTCGGGCTCTCGACCAGCTGGCTCGCTTCACCGTCCCCGTCTACCTGCTACCGGGCAACCACGACCCTTACGACCATGCCTCGATCCTGCGCAACCCGCGCTTCGTCGAGCGCTGCCCGGCGAACGTCGAGGTGCTCAGCGATGGTGAGCCCCGACGCCCCACACCCGACATCGAGGTGGTGGGTGCCCCGTGGCGGTCCAAGCGGCCTGCTGCGGATCTGGTCAGCGAGGTCTGCTGGTCACTGGAGCCCACCGGGCCGGGCGACCCACGACGTGTCGTCGTCGGACACGGCAGCGTCGGCGCGGTCAGCGGTTCGTTCGACGCGCCGGGTGGGGTGGATCTCGACCGGGTCGAGCGCGCCCTCGACGACGGCCGCGTGCACTACGTCGCGCTGGGCGACCGGCACTCGTTCACCCCGGTCGGATCGTCGGGCCGGGTGTGGTTCTGCGGTGCCCCGGAGCCCACCGACTACACCGAGGATGATCCCGGCACCTGCGCCGTCGTCGATCTGAGTCGCGACCCGCCCCACGTCGAGCGTGTCGCGGTGGGCACCTGGAGCTTCCACCGGTTGGTGCAGGCCGTCGATGGACCGGGGGACCTCGATGAGCTCGAGGCGAGGCTGGACGCGATCGAGGACCCGGCCCGTGCCATCGTCAAGGTCACGCTCGAGGGCACCCTCGACCTGGGCCAGGTGGCGCGGCTCGACCAGCTGCTCGAGGACCGCGCCTTGACCTTCGCTGCCATCGAGCACCCGCAGCGGCACCGCGATGTCGTGGTTCGACCCAGCGAGGAGGACCTCGCCTCGCTGCCGCTCAGCGGCTACGCCGCTCAGGCCCGCGATCGGCTGCTCGAACAGGCCCGTGCCGATGACGACCGCGCTGCGGTGGCGACCGACGCGCTCGGCCTACTGGTCCGGCTCGTGGGGGAGGGCGAGCGCCGATGAGGGTGCACCGCATCGAGGTCGAGCACGTCCGTGGGATCGAGCATGCGGCCGTGGAGCTCGCCGATGCCGGCGTCACCGTGATCGAGGCGCCCAACGAGGCCGGCAAGACCACGCTGCTCGACGCCTTCGACCTGCTGCTCACCGAGAAGGACTCCACCCAGAAGCAGTCGGTCCGCGACCTCCAGCCGGTCGGGGAAGACGTCGGCAGCCTGGTCGAGGCGGAGCTGACCCTCGGGCCGGTCCGGCTGACCGTGCGCAAGCGCTTCAACCGGCAGCGGATGACCGAGCTGCACGTCCACGGTGAGCAGGGCCGGTCCCTCACCGGCGAGGACGCTCACGACCACCTACGCGAGCTGCTCGCCGAGCACACCGATCTGGCGCTCTACGAGGCGCTGCGCTTCCGGCAGGGCCGATCGCTTGAGAGCGTCGCGCTCGGCGGCAGCGCGACGCTCGCCCGGCGGCTCGACGAGATCGCCGGCGGGGCGGGCGACAGCGGCGACGATGCGCTGCTCGATCGCATCCGCGGGGAGTTCGAGCGGTACTTCACACCGAAGGGGCACGAGGGCCGAGTGCTGCGCGAGGCGGATGCCGAGGTGGAACAGCTGCGTGCGCGGCGCGACGAGCTGGCCGCGACGGCTGCGGAGCTCGACTCGGACGTACAGCGCATCGAGGAGCTCGAGCGCGAGCAGCGCAGCCTGACGGCGGACATCGAGCGGCTCGAGCCGGAGGTGACTGAACACCAGCGTCGGTTGGCGCGGGTGCGCGAACTGCGTGATCAGTTGGCCACGCTCACCGCACGGGCACAGGCCGCGGATGCGCAGCTCGAGCGGTCCCAGCGGGACCGTGACGAGCGCCTGGCTGCGGTCGAGGCCGCGGCCGAGGCCGAGCGGGCGATCGCCGTCGACGAGCCGGCGGTCACCCGGGACCGCGCGCGCCTGCATGAGCAGCGTGAGCGCTTGGCATCGCTCACCGAGCAGGTCCGTGTCGCCGAGGAGCGTGAGATCGAGGCCCGCCGAGCCCGCGAGGCGGCGCGAGACCGTGCCGAGCTCGAGCGTCGCCGTCGGGAGCTCTCGGATCTGCAGGCGCGCGCACGCCGGATCGAACAGGCCCTCGAGGACGCGCGTGCCGCGGAGGCCGCGCTCGCCGCCAACCCGGTGGCGGACGCTCAGCTGGAGGCGATCCACGAGGCGGATGAGCAGGTGCGTGTCGCCGAGGCCCGGCTCGGAGATGCGGCGCCGGTCGTCAACGTCCGCGCCGAGCGCGCTGTCGAGGTCCACATCGACGGGGTCGCCCGACACCTCTCGCAGGGCGAGGGGCTCGAGCAGCCGGTGGCCGGGAGCTGGCAGCTGTCGGTCCCCGACCACCTCGAGGTGTCGGTGCGCGCCGGGACCTCGCTGAGCGACCGTCAGCAGGAGCTCAGCGGTGCGCGCGAGCGCTTGGCCGCCGCTTGTCGCGAGCTCGGGGTCGAGGACCGGGCAGCGGCTGAGGCCCTGGCCGAACAGCAGCGTGCCAACCAGCGCGTGCTCGACGAACGTGACCTGGTGATCGCCCGTGAGCTCGAGGGCTCGACCCGCGAGGAGCTCGACGAGGCCATCCGTACCCGTCGGGCGCAGCTGGAGGCGCTCGAGGTGCGCTTGGGCGCGAGGGACGATGAGCCGACACAGCCGCAGCTGGGCGTCGACGCCGTGGAGGACCACCTCGGGC
>JBKGZF010000306.1:0-3644 GCA_046545715.1 Nitriliruptoraceae bacterium
CCCCTCGACCGCGCCCACCAGCCGCCGGCCGTCCTCGAGCCGGACGTCGACCTCGACGACCTCGCCATCGGGCTGCGCTCCAGCGACCGCGTCGTCGTCCACGGCGGCGTCCGCGGTGCCACCGGCGCAGGCGCCGAGCTCGCTCGCGAGGTCGGTGAGCGCCGCCAGCGTGACGAGCAGGTCATCCACGGCGGGGGTGGCGAGCGCGCCGGGTGGCAGCCCGCCCCGACCGTGCTCGAGGGCGACCAGCCGCTCGAGATCGTGTCCCGCCAGCATGCCGCCGAGCAGCGCGTCGCCGACGCGCCAGCGCGCGAGGCCCGCGAGCTCGGTGGACAGGTCGTCGATCGGTGGCTCGGCCTCACGGGGCAGCGCCACGCCGAGGCGGTCCACCAGCAGCGCGCGGGCGGGCTGCGCGACCGCGCGCACCAGATCGGTGAGCTCGATCACCTCGCTGTCGAGCGGCGGCAGCGGCGCGTCGAGCAGCGGTCGACCGGCTGGCCGGTCCGCACCTCGTCGTGCCTCGGCGGCGGCCAGCGCGGCGGGGTCGGTGCCGAACGGTCCACCCCGTCCGGGGCCGTCAGCACGGAAGTTGCGGGGGTCGGAGGCGTGCAGCGGATGCTCGATGCTGATCGCCTCATGCGCTGCGGCCGGCCCCGCGCCGTCGGTCCGCACGGTGCGGTCGACCACGTCCAGCAGCTCGCCGACGGGCACGGCCGGCGGACGCGGCTCGTTGGTCCGCTCGTCCCGGCCGGCGTACAGCACGACGAACGCATCGCGGGCGGCGAGCAGCGCGTCGAGCAGCAGCTGGCGGTCCTCGGTGCGCGGGTCGCGGTCCCCGACGCGGGGGCGTAGCTGGGTGAGGTCGTCGCCGTCGTGACCGGCCGCGCGGGGCAGCGCCCCGTCGTCCATGCCGAGCAGGACCACCAGCCGGTGGGGGACCGAGCGCATCGGCACCATGGAGCACACCGTCAGCTCACCGGTGCGGTGGCTGGCCGGTCCGCTGCCGCGGTCGAGGCGTCGGCCGAGGAGGTCTGCCACCTCGGCGGGGGTGAGCTCGACCGCGCTGCAGCGCCCCTCGGCGTCGGTGGCATCGGCGACCGTGTCGTCGAGCAGCCGGGCCAGCTGCAGCCGCTGCCAGCGCTCGTCCTCGTCGGTGGTTGCCAGCCCGTCGACCGCGGCCAGCAGCCGCTGTCGCCAGGCGTCCAGGGGGTAGGGCCGCGACAGCTCGTCGACGAGCCGGCCGAGCCGCTCGACCAGCTCGGCGAACCGGCCGGCCAGCGCGACGTCCTCGCCCTCGACGTCGTCGTGTGGGACCACCCCGGCACTGGTGTGTGCGTCCTCGTCCGCGACGGCGATGCCCGTCAGCAGGCGGTCGAGGCCGAAGCGCCAGGTGTTCGCATCGGTCGGCACGCCATGCTGCTCACGGTGGGCCGCGTCCAGCCCCCAGCGGATCCCGAGGTCGCCCACCCATCCGGCCAGGCGTTCGAGCTCGGCGTCGTCGAAGCCGAAGCGGGCCCGCACCGGGGCCCGGCCGGCGAGGTCGAGCACCGCGGAGGCGCTCATGCGGCCGCGCGCCAGGGCGAGCAGGTCGGTGAGCACCTCGAGCAGCGGGTTGCTGCGTCGCAGGCTGCGATCGGCCAGCCGCACCCGCAGGTCCTCGGCCCGCAGCGTGCCGTCGTCGGCCCCGGCGTGGACGTCGGAGGCGGTGGCGGGTGCGAAGGTCGCCTCCAGGTGCGGCGCGAAGGCCTCGAGGTCCGGGCACAGCACCAGCACGTCGCGCGGGGCGAGGCTCGGATCCCGTCCGAACCGATGGAGCAGCACGTCGCGCAGCACCTCGACCTGTCGCGCCCGGCCGTGGCAGCCGTGGACCTCGAGCGAGGTGTCGTCGGCGGCCAGCACGGGGCGCGGATCGGGCTCGATGCCCGGTGGAGGCAGCGGCAGGTCACCGCGGACCGCGGCCTGCAGGCGGTGCAGCAGCGAGGTGCCCGCGTGGTCGGGCGCGGCCGCGACCTCCGTCTCGTCCTCCGCGCCGGTGGTCGCCGTGCTCGCCCCGGCGGCAGCAGCCAGCACGACCTGCATCTCGCGGGCATCGCGGGCCCAGGAGCGCAGCAGCGGGTGGTGGACGAGCTCAGCCGTCGGGTCGGCGTCGCGGGGCGGCGGTCGATCTGCGGGCGCCGCGCGCAGTGCGGCGCCCACGCGCGACCACAGCTGCGGTGAGGGGTGGAGCAGGAAGAGGTGGACCTCGCGGTGGACCGCCAATGCTGCGAGGACGTCGAGGTAGCTGGCGGGCAGGGCGGTGAGCCCGAACAGCGATACCCGGTCGGGCAGCGCCACCCGGTGGGGCTCGGCGCCGAGCAGCGCGCCGGCGTCCCCCAGCCGTTCGGGGGGGCTGGGGGTCAGCGGGGCGAGACGGTCGTGCAGCCGCAGCCACAGCCGTGCCTGCCAGGCGTGGGTCGCCGGCAGCGGGTGGCCGTCGGCGTCGACCGCCCCGTCCCCGTCGATCCACCGGCGCAGCATCGTCGGCCGATGGACGCCGTAACGGTCGAACAGGTCGGCGAGGTGGCGCACCGCTGCGAAGCGGCGCTCGCCGTCACCCGGTCCCAGCAGGTGGGGGGCCAGCGGGGTGCCCTCGGCGAGCTCGGGCTCCGTGGTGAGCAGCTCGAGCAGCTCCCAGGCGAGCCGGTCGGCGCGCCACGGGTCGTGCGCGGCATCGACGCCACCCACCGCAGCGAGGGCGCGGCCGATCAGCGCGCCAGGGAAGGGGAAGTCGATCGCGGCGCAGACGCCGTCGTCGCCGCCGGGCCCGGCGCCGAGCGTGTGCGAGAGACGCTGAGCGAGCCAGCGCTCGAGCCCGCGGGAGTGCACCGCGACCGGCTCGACGGCCAGCGGGTCGGACAGCGGTGCGGCGAGCACCCTGGCGAGCTCGGTCGCGAGGTGGTCGGCATCGGGGTGGTGGTGGACGGTGAGCACGTCGGCCTTCGCGAGGGGCGGTCGTGCGGACGACCGTGCCGGTCGGGCGGCGATACGCGCGGCTCGTGCCGCGGTCGACGCCGGGACCGTGGTGACGATAGTGGTGACGTGTGACACCCGACGGGCGTGCCTGCGGGTCCGATGAGCGGGGCTCAGGGGCGCAGGATCGCCTTAACGAGTCCCTGCTCGTGCGCGTCGAAGCGGCGGTAGAGCTCCGGGCCGTCCTCCAGTGGAACCTCGGGGTGGGTGACCACGGTGTCGCTCGGCACCGCGAAGCGTCCCGCGGCAACCTCGGGCAGCAGGGTGTCGAGCGTGGCGCGTACCGACGCGCGACCGGCGCGGACGGTGAGGTTGCGGTCGTAGGTCTCGACCGGGGTGAAGGCGAAGCGTTCGGCGGTCTGCACGGCGATGATCGAGAGCGTGCCACCTGGACGCGTCAGCTCGAACGCGAGGCGCTGGCCGCTGGCGCTGCCCGTCGCGTCGATCACGGCGGGTGCCCGGCGCTCCACCTCGCCGGAGGGGTCAGGTGCCGTTGTGTGGACGGCGAGCAGCTCGGCCAGCGCCGCTTGGGCGCCGTCCGGATCGCTGGTGGCCGCCGCCCCGATGCGCCCGGCGCGGTCACGGCGATCGGCGACCGGGTCGACCGCCAGTACCGGCTCGGCGCCGAGGTGGAG
>JBKGZF010000307.1:0-3629 GCA_046545715.1 Nitriliruptoraceae bacterium
GTTCGATGATGCGCAGCCGCTCGAGCACCTCACGGCAGCCGGCGCGGTCGCCGCGGTCGCTGGTCCAGACGGCCTGGCCGTCGCCGACGGTGAGCTGGACGATCGCGGCGATGACGCCCGGCTGGGTGGCGCCCGGCTGTCCGATGGGCCAGCCGTCGTGCTCGAGCACGGCGGGGAGGTGCCCGAGCTCGAGGTCCGTTGGCACCGCAAGCTGCGGGGTGAGCTCGTCGACGGCCGGCTCGAGGTGCATGAGCGCGACGAGGTCCCGCCGCGGCACGGTCGCCATGGCCTGGTCAGCCGGCTACGCCAGCAGCGTCGCCTGCAGCGTGGCTGCCTCGCGGAGCTGCGGGCTGCCGGCCATGCTTGAATCCCGGCCAATGTGATGCGGCCTCGAGGTGGAGCCATCCAGGCCGATGCGGGATCGGAGAGAGGATGAGGATCGCCGTGGTCGGTGCCGGTGGTGTCGGTGGCTACGTGGGCGCACGGTTGGCGGCTGCGGGCGAGGACGTCCATCTGGTCGCACGCGGACCTCACCTCGACGCGATCCGTCAGCGCGGCCTGCGGGTGGACAGCATCCACGGTGACGTGGTGGTCGATGTCGACGCCTCCGATGATGCAGCGAGCATGGGACCTAGCGACGTGGTGCTGTTCTGCGTGAAGTCCTTCGACACCGACGCGGCGGCACGGGCGCACCTACCGCACCTCGTCGGGGACGAGACGGTCGTGATCTCGTTGCAGAACGGCATCGACAACGAGCAGCGGCTCGCCGCGGTTGTCGGCAGGTCCCACGTCGCGGGCGGCCTGGCCCTGATCTTCGCGGGGGTCTCCTCCCCGGGGGTCATCACCCACAGCGGTGGCCCTGCCCGGCTGGAGTTCGGTGAGCTGGACGGGAGCGACAGTGCGCGGCTGCGGCGGTTCCACGAGCGCTGCGTGGCCGCGGGGATCGACGCCGAGCTCAGCGACGACATCCATGCTTCGCTGTGGCACAAGTACGCCTTCATCTGCGCGGTGGCGGGTACCACAGCGGCGATCCGGCTCCCGCTCGGTGACGTCCGCAGCACACCCGCCTCGCGCCGACTGCTCCAAGAGCTGCTGGAGGAGGCCTACGCGGTGGCGCAGGCCGACGGCGTCACGGTGCCCAGCACGGCGGTCGAGGAGCGGCTGCGCTTCGTCGATCAGCTCGAGGCGGGGATGTACTCCTCGCTCCACGACGACCTGGTCAACGGCCGGCGCATGGAGCTCGAGGGCCTCCACGGCACCCTGGTGCGGATCGCTGCCGGCTACGGCATCGAGGTGCCGGCAACCCGCACGATCCACGCCGTGCTGGCTCCTTGGGCGGCTCGGAACGCGAGCCTGATCGATGGGGCCTAGACCGTTTCGGGCAACCTGACGCGGTAGCGGGTCACTCCAGCGCGCCGTACAGGAAGGTGGCCATCTGGGCGCGGGTGACCGATCGGTCGGGGCAGTAGTCGCCGTCGCCGCAGCCGGAGGTGATGCCGGCGGCGGTGATGGCGCCGATGCCGTCGGCGTGGGTGGTGTCCTCGACGTCGTCGTAGTCGGGATCGGTGGGCTCGAGGTCGAGGGCGGCGGTGAGGAAGGTGGCCATCTGGGCGCGGGTGACCGACCGGTCGGGGCAGTAGTCGCCGTCGCCGCAGCCGGAGGTGATGCCGGCCTCGGCGATCCACTCGATCGTCTCGGCATGGGTGTGGGACGCCGCGACGTCACCGAACGGTCCAGCTCCTACCTCGGAGTCGAGCTCGCCCGAGCTGCCCTCGCCTGGCACCTCGATCGGCCAGGGGCAGTCGCGGCCCTCGCCCCAGTCGACGCAGTCGACGAAGCGCTCGTCGAACGAGACGACGTCGACCCGATCGCCGCTGTTGGCGAGCGTCGGTCCGTCCAGCCCCCAGTACTGCTCCAGGCGGCTGTCCTCGCCGGTTCCGAGCGTGACGGTCAGCCGTTCACCGGGATCGAGGTAGGTGCCGAGCTCGAACTCGTGGGCGTACCAGATGTTGCGCAGCTGGTAGCCATCGAGGTGGATGCGCTCCTGGCTGCTGTTGCGGAGCACGACGTGCTCGGCGTCGGCGGTGTCACGACCCCGTGGGTCGTACTCGACGTGGTCTATGACCAGCGCGCCGTGTAGATCGGTCGAGCAGTCCACCACGCACGGGTAGGTGAAGCTCTCGCGCATGTTGCCGAGCGGATCGAGCAGGTAGGCGCCGTCGCCCATCCCCGCATCGGCGTCCGGGCGTCCATCGGTGCCGGTCGAGCGATCGGCGTTGTCGAAGATCGGCTCGGGACTCTGCATGAAGTGCTCGAGCGCGGTGTTGGTGCCTTCGCCGGCGCGGACCACCAGCGACTCACCGGGTGGGACCTCGGTGCCCGACGGGAAGCGGTAACCCACCTCGTCGGGGTCGTCGCGGAACAGCGAGGACTCGCGCAGCAGCCAACCGGAGAGGTCCAGGTCGCGATCGTCGTGCCGGTTGACGATGCGCACGTACTCGCCGTTGACGTTGTCGTGGTCGTTGCCATCGGCGGACGACCTGACCCACATCTCGATGGGGTGATCGGGCTGCGGACCGCGGCCGCACAGCTCGTCATCCCAGATCCCACGTCCGTGCCGGCGGGCGTGGGTGGCGGCGACGTGGTAGTCGTCGGTGTCAGTGACCTCCGGTTGGACGGGGAACCACAGCCCCATGCCCTCGAGCAGCAGTCGCTCGGTCACGTCGAGCGCCTCACCGCCCTCCAGTGGGAGGTGGAGGCTGCGGATGGGACGGCCGGTGCCGGTGGAGTCCTCGTCGTAGGCGCGCAGCTCGACCCACTCGCCCTCCACCAGCTGGGTCAAGCGGTCGGTGGCGAGGTCGGCGCCGCACTCACCGAGCTCGAACGCCTGGATGCCGGCCAGGCGGATCCGCGTCTCCTCGTCGGCACCGTCCTCACGGAACATCACCGTGTCACCGTCCACGACCCGGGTGACCACGCCGGTCTCGCGCAGCGGGTCGTCGGCTGCCGCCACGGCCGGGGCAGCGTCGATCGCCACCAGCGCGGCGGCGACGACGAGCACGGACACCACGGCCGTAGACCCCACGCGCCTCGCACGACCGGCCCACGGTGCCGTGAACACGTTCCTGGTCGTGGCTGTGGTCCGTCGTGTGGCCGGACGGGTCGTCATAGGCGTCCTCAGGGGCAGCGGGCGAGCGTGGCGACGGTCCGCCGCATGCACGTGGTATCGACCCATGATGTCGACCCTGTAGGGCCGATCGCGTCAGCGATCGCCCGCGATGGGCACTGTCAGGCGACGCGTCTGGTCCATCCTGGTACACCTTAGGCGTGATCGTCGCGAGCGCCGTGCCGTAGGACGCGGGTGCCAGACGGCTGCCCCTCGGCCAGGCCCCAGGAGGGCAAGGCGCGAATGCTCATGACATCGACACGCCGAACCGTTCGGCACGGGCCACGGAGCCGGCATGGCATCGTTAGATGAGCGGCGCCCACCGCAGACACCGGCGGTGTCACGAGCGATCCGCGCCACCTCGATGCGGCCGAGTACCGGGACCATGGCGCCGGCCACACGCGTCCGGGGCATCGACCTCGCGCGGTCGCTGGCGATCTTCGGCATGTTCGCGGTGCACGTC
>JBKGZF010000308.1:0-3623 GCA_046545715.1 Nitriliruptoraceae bacterium
TATGTCGTCCAGGTCTATCTCGGAAGGGTCCATCTCGGACAGGTCCAGGGCGTCCTCGCGCTGCTCAGGTGAGCAACGCCGGTGCAACGGGAGCGCTCACCTCGGTCGGAGGCCGGCCCCGGAGCTGCTCACAGCTCGTAGGCGCTGGCGAGCTCCGGGTCGCGCTCCGCGAGCTGGGAGGCCAGCTCGAGCACCACCTGGCACTGCTTGAACGTCGCATCGTCCTGCATCTTGCCGTCGATCATGGTCGTGCCGGAGCCATCGCCCATCGCCTCGACCACGCGCTTGGCCCATGCGACCTCGGAGGGCTCGGGCGAGAACACCCGCCGGGCGATGTCGATCTGCCGCGGATGGAGGGTCCAGGCACCGACGCAGCCGAGCAGGTAGGCGTTGCGGAACTGGTCCTCGCACGCCACCTCGTCGGCGATGTCACCGAACGGCCCGTAGTACGGCGAGATCCCGGCGAGCACGCACGCGTCGACCATCCGCGCGACCGTGTAGTGCCACAGATCCTGCTGGGCGGTGGCGCGCTCGGCATGGACGTCGTCGCCGGAGGGATCCTCGCGGACGAGGTAGCCCGGGTGGCCACCGCCGACGCGGGTGGTCTTCATCCGGCGGTCGGCCGCGAGATCGGCGGGCCCCAGCGACAGCCCCTGCATCCGCGGGCTCGCCAGGCAGATCTCCTCGACGTTGCTCACACCCCGGGCGGTCTCGAGGATCGCGTGCAGCAGGATGGGCTCGTCGAGCCCCGCTCTGGCCTCGAGCTGCGCGAGCAACCGATCGGCGTAGTGGATGTCCTCGGCGCCCTCGATCTTCGGCAGCATGATCACGTCGAGGCGGTCGCCGACCTCAGTGACCAGCGTGGTCAGGTCATCGAGGATCCAGGGGGATTCCAGCGCGTTGACCCGTGTCCACAGCTGGGTCGAGCCGAGCTCGGCACCGCGTGCCACCTCGACGAGCCCGTTGCGGGCGTCCTCCTTGCGGTCCGCGGCGATCGCGTCCTCGAGGTTGCCGAGCAGGACGTCGACCGTCGGGGCGATGTCGGGGACCTTGGCGACCATCTTGGGGTTCGACGGGTCGAAGAAGTGGATCATCCGCGACGGTCGTGCCGGGATCTCCCGGGGCGGTGGGGGAGCCCCGAGCGCGAGCGGGCGGAAGACGTCACGGGGACTGCGCACGGTCGTCTCCTCATGCCGCGGGTGGGGACGCGGCGGTGTCGGGCATGACACGCTAGGCGCCGGGCGCCGGGCCGTACGAACCGGCGCGGTTCGATCCGGGGCCAGGCAGTAGGTTCCCGACGGTCCGGTGGAACGCTCGTGCGTCGGGGCCAGCCCCGGCTCTTGTCCCCGCCCCCGCTCTTTCCCGCCACCGCTCTTGCCCGCCACCGCCCTCTCCCGGCACGAGGAGGATCGACGATGCCCACAGCTGATTTCGGACGCTTCCTGGACGACTTCGAGGTCGGGGCGGTCTACCGGCACTGGCCCGGCAAGACGATCACGCAGGCCGAGGACATCCTGTTCTGCTCGATCACGATGAACCAGCATCCGCTGCACTCCGACGATCACTACGCAGCGGCCGCGAGCCCGACCGGTCGCGCGATGGTGGTCGGAAACCTGGTGTACTCGCTCGTCCTCGGCCAGTCCGTGCCCGATATCTCCGGCCGTGCGATCGCCAACCTCGAGGTCGAATCGCTCAAGCACGCCAACCCGACCTTCCACGGCGACACGATCTACTCCGAGTCGGAGGTGCTCGAGGTCCGTCCGTCGCGCTCCAAGCCCGACCGCGGGATCGTCAAGGTGCGCACGATCGGCTACAAGCAGGACGGTGCGGTGGTCTGCGAGTTCGTACGCAGCGTGCTCGTGCCACGCCGAGGCCACGGCTTCGACGGACACCCCGGACGCCCCGAGCCGCAGGTGTCCAGCTGACGGCGTCGAGCCGGAAGGTCTGGTTGGAAGGTCGAGCTGAGCCCCCGGCCGTGATGTCACACCCCCCACCTATCGTCGGCGTCCCTTCACGAGGGCGGACCTGTGCGGGTCCGTACGGGAGCGGGCCGCACGCGCGGGTCTGCACGCCGGGGCCTAAGGACGGGCCCACACAGGACAGGGGAGTGGGGCATGGAGCTGGTGCTGGATGGTGGCGGGCGTACCCGAGGCGCAACCGGGGCCGGGGTCGAGATGGTCGAGCGGCCCCCTGGGGACCGGGCCGTGTGGGAGCAGCACGACCTCGACTGGGAAGCACTCGTCGACGAGGCCCGCCGGCTCGGGCCCGACCCGACGCTCGAGGCGCTCGGGGACGACGACCTCGAGCACGATGTGTGCACGGTCGCCGCGCAGCTCGCGGCGTTGACGGCGAGGTGGCTCGATCTGCTCTGCGAGCTCGTCGTCCGCGGCATCTGGGCCGACCAGGGCGCCCGTACCCCGGCGCAGTGGCTGAGCTGGCGGATCGGGCTCGCGCCGGCGACGGCGCGTGAGCACGTCCGCGTCGCCCTGCGTCTGCGCGAGCTGCCGAAGGTGCGGGCGGCCTTCGCCGCTGGGACGCTGTCGTACAGCAAGGTCCGTGCGATCACGCGCATCGCTGTGCCGGAGGTCGAGGATCTCGTACTGCGGTGGGCGGACCAGGCGACGGGTGCACAGCTCGAGCGTGTCGCCGCCGACTTCCGGCGCAGCCGCCGCGCCGCTGAGCAGCCTGAGGTGCCCGACGCAGATCAAGCGGATGCCGCTGGCTACCGCTGGGACGAGCGCAGCCACGCGGACGGAACCATGACCATCACGCTGCGCTGCCCCGTCGAGGAGGGCGTCGAGCTGCGTGCGAGGCTGGAACGCCGTCTCGACCTCGCCGCGACCACGGACGAGCACGCGGGGCAGCACCGCGGCACCGCCGCGCTCGTGCGCGAGCTCCTCGACGTCGTGGTGGGCTGTGCCGCGGATGAGCCGTTGGACACCTCCGGTCTCGACCGGCACACGCTCGTGCTGCACGCTCCGGTCGCTGCGTTGCAGGGCGGCGACGAGCCCGACATCGTCGCCGTCGACGATCCACGTGGTCGGGTCCGGGTCTTGGACCGACGGACGCTGCGGCGGTTGGCCTGCGACGCGGGGATCGTGTTGACCGCCGTCGACGAGGCGGGATCACCGCTCGACGTCGGTCGCCGGGACCGGCGCCTGTCCGCCGCGCTACGACGCGCCGTGCATCTGCGCGACCAGACGTGTCGCTTCCCCGGCTGTGACGCGAGCCGCCACCTACATGCCCACCACGTGCGACACTGGGCCGATGGTGGGCCCACAGACCTTGGCAACCTCGCGCTGCTGTGCTCGCATCACCATCGGTTCGTGCACGACCGCGGCTACGACATCGAGGTACGACCCGACGGCGGACACCGCTTCACACGACCCGACGGTCGCACGGTGCCCCGACATCGTTCCCTCGGCCCGGCAGAGGGCACGATCCCCCTCGCGCGGTCCAACGATCCCGACACCCTGCGGCCGCGCGACTGCGAGGTCTCGCTGCCCCGTGGCTCGCGCGACGTCATCGTGGCCGTGCTCGATCAGCAGCTGCGACGGTTCGCCCCCGACCTCGCCACCTGCCGCTTCCGCGGAAGCGGTCCGGCGTTCGGCGCGGTCGGGTAG
>JBKGZF010000309.1:0-3619 GCA_046545715.1 Nitriliruptoraceae bacterium
CGGCATGGCGGTCGCCAACTCGGTCGAGGCGGTGCGCAACGGGGCGCGTCAGGTCGAGGTCGCGGTCAACGGCATCGGCGAGCGCGCCGGCAACTGCTCGCTCGAGGAGGTCGTGATGGCGATCCGCACCCGTGCGGACCTGCTCGGCGTCGACCACCGTGTCAACACCCCGGAGCTGACCCGGACCTCGCGGCTGGTCTCGAGCCTGACCGGCTACGGCGTGCAGAAGAACAAGGCCGTCGTCGGCCAGAACGCCTTCGCTCATGAGTCCGGGATCCATCAGCATGGCGTGCTCTCCGACCGGCTCACCTACGAGATCATGCGCTCCGAGGACGTCGGTGCCGACGGCTCCCAGATCGTGCTCGGCAAGCACTCCGGGCGCCACGCCTTCTTCCGGGCGGTGGAGGACCTCGGCTTCGAGCTCGACGACGCTGAGTCCCAGAACGCCTTCCGCCGCTTCAAGGACCTCGCCGACCGCAAGGGCGTGGTCAGCTCCGAGGACGTCGCGGCGATCGTGCTCGCCGAGACCCACGTCAAGGCCGACGACGCCTACGAGCTCGTCAGTCTGCAGGTCTCGGGCGGTACCGACACCGACCCCTCCGCCACCGTCGAGGTGCGGCTCCACGACGAGACGGTCACCGACGGCCAGGTCGAGCCCGGCTCGGTGGTGACCGCCAGGGCGAGCGGTGACGGGATGGTGGACGCCGCCTGTAGCGCGATCCGCGACGCCGTCGGTCGTGAGGCCGTGAGCCTGATCTCCTTCCAGGTCAACGCCGTGTCCGGCGGTGTCGACGCCCTCGGTGAGGTCACCGTCACCGTCGAGGTGGAGGATGGTGAGCGCTATACCGGCCGAGGCGTCTCCACCGACATCGTCGAAGCCTCCGCCCGTGCCTACATCGATGCGCTCAACCGCTCGCAGCGGTTGGTGCACCGCCGCCCCGAGTTCAAGCCCTGAGGACCCGTGGCCCGGATCCGACCGGTCCGGGCCACGCTCGACACCAGCCACCAGGAAGGTCGCGCACCATGCCCACCATCAGAGTCAACGTGCCCCCTGATCACACCCCGCAGGAGGAGGCCCGCCTCGTCGCCGACGTAGCCGCCGCCTACACCGAGTCGACCGGCGACGATGACGTCCACGTCGAGGTCAACCGGCCCGAGGAGGTGGACTACCGCACCGTGCGAGCCGCCTCGAGCTCGCGCTGGGCCAACTGAGCCGTTCCCCGATCCCGTGGCTGGACACCGGGCGTGGGCCCTGGCCAGCGACGCCAGTGCTGGGATATGGCTTGCGAGGGTGAGCCCGACATATCAGCCGGTGAGCTCGACACGTCAGCAGGTGAGCCCGACACGTCAGCCAGTGAGCCCGACACGTCAGCCAGTGAGCCCGACACGTGAGCCCGACAGGTTTGCCGACCCTGCTCCGACCCTGCCCCAACCATGAATGAAGGTGCCAACGTGCCCGCGAAGACCATCGTCGAGAAGATCTGGGAGAGCCACGTCGTCCGCCAGGGCGCCGATATCCCCGATCTGCTCTACGTCGACCTGCACCTCGTGCACGAGGTGACCTCGCCGCAGGCGTTCGACGGGCTGCGGCAGGCCGGCCGTTCGGTGCGGCGGCCGGATCTGACGTTGGCAACCATGGACCACAACGTCCCGACCGACCCGCAGCAGACGCGCGGTCAGGTGCCGATCGCTGACGAGCTCTCCGCGGTGCAGATGGAGACCCTGCGCCGCAACTGCGAGGAGCACGGCATCCGGCTGTTCGAGATGGGCAGCCGCAACCAGGGCATCGTCCACATCATCGGCCCGGAGCTTGGCCTGACCCAGCCAGGCGCGGTGATCGTGTGCGGGGACTCCCACACCGCCACCCACGGCGCCTTCGGAGCCCTCGCCTTCGGGATCGGGACCTCGGAGGTCGAGCACGTCCTCGCGACCCAGACCCTGCCGCAGCGCATGCCGCAGACGCTCGCCGTCGAGGTGGACGGCCCCCTGCCGAAGGGCACGGTGGCCAAGGACCTCATCCTGCACGTCCTCAACGTCATCGGTGTCGACGGGGGCAACGGCCACGTCATCGAGTACCGCGGTGAGGCGATCCGCGAGCTCTCGATGGAGGGCCGCATGACCGTGTGCAACATGTCCATCGAGGGGGGCGCCCGTGCGGGTCTGATCTCGCCGGACGAGACCACCATCGCCTACCTCAAGGACAAGCCTCTGGCGCCCAAGGGCGCCGACTGGGACGCCGCCGTCGAAGCCTGGCGAGAGCTCGCGACCGACGAGGGAGCGAGCTTCGACCGGACGGTGCACATCGATGCGGCCGATATCGCCCCGACGGTGACGTGGGGCACGACGCCGGCGCAGAGCGTCACGATCGATCAGCGGGTGCCCACCCTCGACGAGGCGCCCGACGAGGCCACTGCCCGCCAGTGGGCGCGGTCGCTGGACTACATGGGGCTCGAGGGCGGCGAGCGTCTGCAGGACCTCGAGCTCGACAAGGTGTTCATCGGCTCGTGCACCAACGGTCGCATCGAGGACCTGCGCGCGGTCGCCGAGGTGGTCGAGGGCCGGCAGGTCGCCGACAACCTCGAGGTCATGGTCGTGCCCGGATCGGGTCTGGTGAAGGCCGCGGCGGAGGCCGAGGGCATCGACGAGATCCTCACCGCTGCGGGGATGCAGTGGCGCGATCCGGGGTGCTCGATGTGCCTCGGGATGAACCCCGACCAGCTCAAGCCAGGCGAGCGCTGCGCCTCGACCTCCAACCGCAACTTCGAGGGTCGGCAGGGCTTCAAGGGGCGCACCCACCTGGTCTCACCGGCGATGGCGGCGGCCGCCGCGGTCGAGGGCCGGCTCACCGACGTGCGTGAGCTGCTGCCCGGCTGACCAACGAGCAGGCGTGTGCCGCGAGCGATGGGCGTCAGCGCCCGCGAGCACCGGCCCACCACGCGACCCCCGGCCGGGTAGCCCGACCCGCGAGCCCGACCCGCGAGCCCGACCCGCGAGCCCGACCCGCGAGCCCCGCCCACAAGCCCCTCGACCAGCGAGGTCCAGATGCAGCCCGTGACCACCGTGATCAGCCACGCGTGCCCCATCGACGCGAACGACGTCGATACCGATCAGATCGTGCCCAAGCAGTACCTCAAGCGGGTCGAGCGCACCGGGTTCGGTCCCTTCGCCTTCGCCGAATGGCGCTACGAGGAGGACGGCACCCCCAAGCCCGACTTCCCGATGAACCAGCCGGAGCACGCCGATGCGCAGGTGCTGGTCACCGGTCGCAACTTCGGCTGCGGCTCCTCGCGTGAGCACGCCCCCTGGGCGCTCGAGGACGCGGGCTTCAAGGCGATCGTCGCACCGAGCTTCGCCGACATCTTCCGCACCAACTGCGGCAAGGTCGGCATCGTGTGCGCACCCATCGCCGAAGCGGACGTCCGGCGCCTGTTCGAGCTGATCGCCGCCGACCCCGCGGTGCCGGTCACCGTCGACCTCGAGAGCCAGACGGTCACCGCCCCGAGCGTGGGCGACCTACCGGCGGTGCGTGCCAGCTTCGACATCGACGGTCACACCCGCCACTGCCTGCTCAACGGCCTCGACGACATCGCCCTGACCTTCGAGCACGCCGAGGACATCG
>JBKGZF010000310.1:0-3610 GCA_046545715.1 Nitriliruptoraceae bacterium
TCGCCGCGCAGAACCAGGTGACCGAGACCCACCTCGCGGCGCTGCCGGCTCGCGCACCGTTCCGCTCACGCCTGCGGGAGCTGTGGGACCAACCCCGCCAGGGGGCCCCGTGGCGGCGCGGCGGCTGGTGGTTCCAGCTGCGCAACAACGGTCGCGAGGATCAGGACGTGCTGTGGAGCGCGCCCGCCTCCCCAGCCGCGCCCTCCAGCGTCCCGCCGCCCTCCGCAGCCTGGTCGGTGCTGGTCGACCCCAACGGCTGGAGCGAGGACGGCACCGCCTCGTTGACCGGCCTGGCGGTCAGCGACGACGGCGCGCGGCTCGCCGTTGGCCGCTCCGACGCGGGCTCCGACTGGGTCATCTGGCGGGTCGTCGAGGTCGCCGACGGCCGGCTGCACCCCGACACCGTGACGTGGTCGAAGTTCGCGCCCGCCGCCTGGCTGCCGGACGGCTCGGGGTTCCTCTACGGGGCCTACGACCCACCGCCGCCGGGGCAGGAGCACGCCGCCGCCGTGCGCGACCAGCGCCTCAGGCTGCACCGGCTCGGCGACGACCAGGCCGACGACCAGCTCGTCCACGCCCGGCCCGACCAGCCCGAGTGGAGCTTCCACCCCTCGATCAGCCACGACGGGCGCTGGCTGGTGCTCACGATCCACCGCGGCACCGATCCCACCAGCCGCGTGCACGTCGCCGAGCTGTACGACGGCGAGATCGGCGAGATCCGTCCCCTGCTGGACGACGGCGAGGCCGAGTGGACCCCGCTCGGGGTCCTCGGCCGCGAGCTGGTGCTGCTCACCGACGACGCGGCGCCGCGTGGGCGGGTGGTCGCCGTCGACCTCGATGCGCCCGACGAACGCCGCGAGCTCGTCGCCGAGGGGCCCGATCAGCTCGACGACGTCCGGCTGGTCGGCGCCGCCGACGACCAGGTGCCCGGCTGGCTGGTATGCCGCCGCCTGCACCACGCGGTCACCCGGCTCGACGTCCACGATCCGAGGTCGGGGGTACACCGCTTCGCGCTCCACCTCGACGGCCCGGTGTCGGTCACCGATCTCGGCGGCGGCCGCTACGACGACGCGGTGCACGCCGCGGTCGAATCGTTGACCCGCCCCGTCGAGGTGGTGCGCTTCGATCTGGCAGGGGCCGAGCCCCGCACTGGTGGCGCTGGTGCTGCAACACCGGGTGCGGCGGTGACGCGTGCTGCGGTGACCGGGGAGCGGGTGCAGCTCGCTGGCACGCCGACCACAGCGCCGACCGACACCGCCTGCGAGCCGGTGGTCGAACAGGTCCGCGTCCACCACGACGGTGTGGCGGTACCGCTGTTCCTGGTGCACCGGGCGGACGTCGTGCCCGACGGCCACCGACCGACCGTGCTGTGGGGCTACGGGGGCTTTGGCATCCCCGTCACACCGATGTACCGGCCGGCCTGGCGCGCCTGGGTCGACGCCGGCGGGGTGCTGGCCGTCGCCTGCCTGCGCGGCGGCGGCGAGTACGGCCGTGCCTGGCACGACGACGGACGACTGGCCAACAAGCAGCACGTCTTCGATGACGCGCTGGCCTGCGCCGCCTGGCTGTGCGGCGACCGCCGGGACGCGATCCGTGCCTCCGCGCTCACCGCCGGCACCGACGTGGACGCGGTCTGGTCCAGCAGCGACCACCTCGGCGTCGAGGGGCGGTCGAACGGTGGGCTGTTGGTCGGAGCCTGCCTGACCCAGGCGCCGCAGCGGTTCGCCAGCGCGGTCCCCGAGGTCGGGGTGCTCGACCTCACCCGCTTCCACCGCTTCACGATCGGCTGGGCGTGGACCTCCGACTACGGCGATCCGGACGACCCCGACGACCTCGCGGTGCTGCTGCGCTACTCGCCCTACCACCGCCTGGTCCCCGGCACGCGCTACCCGGCGACGCTGCTCACCACCGGTGACACCGACGACCGGGTCGTGCCCGCCCACTCGTTCAAATTCGCCGCAGCGCTGCAGCACGCGCAGGGCGGTGACGCCCCGGTGCTGCTGCGCATCGACACCTCGGCGGGGCACGGGCTCGGCAAGCCGGTCAGCAAGCAGATCGAGGAGCGCGCCGACGTGCTCGCCTTCCACGCAGCGCACCTGGGGCTCGAGGTGACCGACGAGGGCACCGCATGACGCGACGCCGGCCATGCTCCACCGCGCTACGGCCGGGGCGACCGGTCACTCGCCGAGGCCGCCACGCCCCTCGGCCCGCGCCCGCTCGACCCGCGGCCGGGCCAGGATCGCGCCCGCCAGGATCAGCAGGCCCGCCGGCAGGTAACCGATCGGGGTGAGCAGCTCCTCGCCGATCGGCACCGTCAACAGCACCGTGGAGGGCACCGCGACCACCGCCGCCAGCAGCAGCCGAGGCACCACCCGCACCGAGCGACGCCACCAGCTGCGTAGCGCCCGCCAGGCCGTCCAGCCCACCAGCAGCGGCAAGGTCAGGCCGATGCCCAGCCACACCAGCACGGCCGGCCCCTCGATGTTGACCGCGGGGGTACCCGGGGCGAGGAACACCGCGATGAGCACGATCAGCGACTGGATCACGCTCAACGAGGTGCCGCCCAGCACGCACCAGTTCGCGCCCCGACCGAAGGGATGGCCCCGTGAGGTCGGCGCGGACGTCATCACGGGGCCGGGCGGGCGGGGCTCGAGCGCAAGCGCGCCGTCAGGAGACGAGCCACTCGGGCTTGCCGCCCTTGGTCTCCCAGAAGATCACCGCGATCTCGTCGATCTTGTCCATCAGGTCCTGGCCGGCCTGCGGGTCCATGGTCTTCTTGGCGTCACCGGCCGCCTTGATCGCGTACCAGAACTTCTCGTGGAGCTCGGGGTACTGCTCGAGGTGGTGCGGCTTGAAGTAGTCGGTCCACAGCACCGAGAGGTGGTGCTTGACCAGCTCCGCGCGCTCCTCCTTGATGAAGATGCAGCGGTCGCGGAAGACCTCGTCGTCGGAGTCCTGGTACTTCACCGCACACTGGTAGACCGACTCGGCCTCGATGCGGGCCTGCTCGGGGTAGTACACCCCGCACATCAGGTCGCAGTGGGCGTCGACGGTGGTGAGCTCACGGGTCGGGTCGAGCGAACGCAGCAGGTGGGAGATTCGCATGAGATGTTCCTCGCTTCGGCAGCGGGTTCGTGGCGGCAGGATACTGCCGTACCTGAGGCGTGCCACCGGTCGTTGGCTGCCAGGGCGCGTGCTCACCGTGTTGGCTGGGCTCGTGGTCGCCGATCTCCTCGCTGTCGCGGTCAACCGCTCGCTGGTGCGGGTCGAGGGACCGTCGATGGAGCCGTCGCTGCGTGCCGGCGACGTGCTGCTCACCGTGCCAGCCTCCCGCCGGATGCTCCGCCCGGGTCGGGTGGTGGTGGTCGCCGACCCGACCCAGCCGGGCCACCTCGTGGTCAAGCGCGTCCGCCGGGTGCGCCCCTCCGGGATCGAGGTGCTCGGTGACCTGGCCGAACGCTCGACCGACAGCCGCCAGTGGGGGCCGCTGCCACCCGGCGCGATCCGTCGCGTGGTCCTCGCCCGCTGGCCGGACGTGCGCTCACCGGTGCACCACCGCCCCGAGCTCACCAGCGACTGATCACCCACCGAACGGCACCTACCCACCAAC
>JBKGZF010000311.1:0-3605 GCA_046545715.1 Nitriliruptoraceae bacterium
AGGCGCGTGGGCAGGCAACCGTGCGTTCCGATGCCTGAAGTGCTGCGGGCTCCGGCCTCCTCGTGTCTCGATGTGTCTAGACCTCGAGGTGTCCCAGAGCGAACCGCGGGGAGCGTCGAGTGTGTGCGTAGAACGGTGATAGATAGGAGCGCAGGGACCATGTTCCACGTGGAACGGTGCGTGGGATCAGCGGTAGCTATGCGTTGAGCTGGGTGGCGGATGAGGGGCCATGTGTCGCGTGGAGCGGTGTGTGTTGGATCGGTGGAAGCTTGGCGATGTGTCGGGATGGGGACTGACGCGGCCATGTTCCACGTGGAACGGTGCGTCGGGTCGGAGCGGCGGTAGGTGCGCGTGGGGATACGTCGGCGAGCGAGGTTGTGGTGCTCCACCTGGTGCCGGCCGACGACGGTGCTTCGTGCCGAGCTGCGACCGTGCGGTTGGTGTGATCGACGCGGGTGTCCTGGCGCAAGCGGAGCCAGAGGCACCGCCGTCTGGCCACAGCGAGGATGCGAGCGGGCCACCGCGGAGGTATGCGGATCGGGTCGCCAAGCCGTCCGGAGGTGCAACGGGCACGCAGCGGCCAGAGAGGTGTGTGGATCGGGTCGCCAGGCCGTCCGGAGCTGCAACGGGCGCGAAGCGGCCAGGGACGTGTGCGGATCGGATCGCCAGGCCGTCCGGAGGTGGAACGGGGCAGGCAGCGGCGGGCGGCGTGCAGGCACGGGTGGGCAAGCTGGCACGGTCCGACGCTGGCTAGCCCAGAGCGGCCCGACCGGGCCAAGCCGAACGGTGTGGACCTGTGGTACCTGCTGGAGCAAGGTGGGGCGCGCATCGGCTCACGTTCCACGTGGAACGGCGTGGTGGGCGCTGAGGCGGGCCAGCAGACGCACGCTGCATCGCACAGGGTGCAGCGACTGCATCAGCACAGCGCATCGCACAGGCCGCAGCGACGGCGTCAGCACGGCGGACGCCCCATCCAGCGGATGGGAGGTCACGGGCTCGCCAGCCGCTGGCGGGATCGTCGTGGTCGACGGATGCGTTGAGCGCGTCCGTGGTCGTGCGTTCGAGCAGCGGGGCTCGTAGGGAGGTGTTCCACGTGGAACGGTCGGGACCTCTACTCCTGGCGACGGGCCGAGAGGACAACCGAAGGTGCTCATCTCCCGTGACGCTCCGAGTAGGCTGCGCGGCATGCAGCTCTCCGCTCAGCAACGAGACGTCCTGGAGCGTTTCGCCGCCGCCGTCGCATCTTCGCCTCACAACCTCGTCTCGCGACGGGACCGAACCGAGCTACTGACCCGGCATGTGCCCGAATCGGAGGCCATCGGCCGCCTGCTCCCGCCGGGTCCCGCCCGACTCCTGGACATCGGTACGGGCGGCGGCTTCCCGGGCTTCGTGATCGCCGTCACGCGTCCCGACCTCGAGGTCCACCTGCTCGACAGCACCTCGAAGAAGACGCGCTTCCTGGCGGAGATCGCGAGGGAGCTCGCGGTCGAGGTGACGGTCCACACCGGGCGTGCCGAGGACCTTGGGCGAGGCGATCTGGCTGGAGGGTTCGACGCGGTCACCGCGCGGGCCGTGGCCCCGTTGGACCGTCTGGTGGGGTTGGCAGCGCCGTTCCTGCGCGCCGGGGGGACCCTCTTCGCCATCAAGGGAGAGCGGTGGCGCGACGAGCTCGACACGGCTCGACCGGTGATCGCCAGGGCGGGACTGGTCGTCGCGGCCACCCCGGAGGATGCGCCCGTCGTCCCCCTAGGCGATCCACAGCGGGGTGGGGAGCCTGGGTCGGTGAGCATCCCGAGGGTTGTTATGCTCCGCCGGAACGCTGCCGCCCGAGAGCACCGGGGAGTATCCGAAAGCACCGATGCTAACTGAGAAGGAACAGGATGGCTTCAGATGAAGCTGGAGTGACGACCTCCAGCCGTCCCGGCACGGTGCTGAGCATCGCCAACCAGAAGGGTGGGGTTGGCAAGACCACCACGGCGGTCTCGGTCGCGGCTGCCCTGGCCGAGCTCGGTGTCCACGTCCTGGTGGTCGACCTCGACCCCCAGGGCAACGCGTCGACCGGCCTTGGCTGTCGTCTCGCCGAGGGCGAACCGTCGACCTACGGCGTGCTCGTCGATGGCGCGTCGGCGGCCGAAGCGGTGCGCGCGACCGACGTCGAACGGCTCTGGTTGCTGCCGGCGTCGCTCGACCTCGCCGGCGCAGAGGTCGAGCTGGTTCCGGCCTTCTCGCGCGAGCTGCGGCTGCGCCGGGCGCTCGAGGAGGTGCGTCATGACTTCGATCTGGTGCTGATCGACTGTCCGCCCTCGCTCGGGCTGCTCACGATCAACGCGCTGGTGGCCGCCCACCAGGTGATGGTGCCGATCCAGTGCGAGTACTACGCGCTGGAGGGCTTGAGCCAGCTACTGCGCACCGTCCAGCTGGTAGGCGACAACCTCAACACCGAGCTGGAGCTCGGCGGGGTCGTGCTGACCATGTACGACGGGCGCACCAACCTCGCCCAGCAGGTGGTCGACGAGGTCCGCGACTACTTCGGCGATCGCGCCTACGAGACCGTGATCCCGCGCACGGTGCGGCTCTCCGAAGCCCCGAGTTTCGGCCAGCCCATCACCACGTTCGATCCCAACAGCCGGGGTGCACGGGCCTACGACCGCCTCGCGGGCGAGATCGCGCAACGGCTCGGCTTCGAGGTCCAACTGCCCGAACCGTCGGCGCTGGACCGCCTGCTCGCCGGTGAGGCACCGCCTGCGGAGGCTGAGGCAACCGGCCAGGAGGCTGAGCGACACCAGCCCGCGAACGACGAGGAGGTGCGCCCATGAGCCGGCAATCAGGACTCGGACGAGGTCTGGCGGCCCTGATCCCTTCGGCGGTCGAAGCGGCCGAGGCGGCGGAGACCGAACCAGCCGCGTCCACCGATCAGCAACCGCCTCCGGGGCACACCACTGCGACGGCCGGTGACGGCCTCGACGCGGCGCAGGGCGCCGCGGTTCCGTCCCAGACCGCCACGCTGCTGGAGGTGGCGCCCGATCGCATCGTGCCCAACCCCCGGCAACCCCGCGACGCGTTCGATCCTGAGGAGCTCGAGGGACTCGCGGTCTCACTGCAGGACCTCGGGGTGCTCCAGCCGCTGGTGGTGCGTCCGCTCGGCGACGGTCACTACGAGCTGGTCGCAGGTGAGCGGCGCTGGCGTGCGGCGGAGATCGCCGGGCTCGCCACGGTTCCGGTGGTGGTGCGGCACACCGACGACACCGACCTGCTCAAAGAGGCGCTGGTCGAGAACATCCACCGGGTGCAGCTCAACCCGTTGGAGGAGGCCGCCGCCTACGAGCAGCTGCTCGAGGAGTTCGGGGTCAGCCAGGAGGAGCTCGCCGCCCGGCTCGGCCGCTCACGCCCGTCGATCAGCAACTCCCTGCGGCTGCTGGGCCTGCCCCCGGACGTGCAGCGACGGGTCGCCGCCGGGGTGTTGACGGCCGGTCACGCCAAGGCGCTGCTGGCGATCGACGACGCCGAGGAGCAGGCGACCATCGCTGATCGCATCGTCAACGAGGGCCTCTCGGTGCGTGCCACCGAGGAGATGATCCGACTGCGCCTGGTCGACGAGCCCCAGC
>JBKGZF010000312.1:0-3604 GCA_046545715.1 Nitriliruptoraceae bacterium
ATCCGCAGCAGGGTCTCACGCGGCAGCAGCGACGACTGCGCCACGACCCGCTCACGGTGCTCCGCCGTGGCGTCGATCAGATCCACGCGATCGGGCGCGACCTAGGCGACCAGCAGATCACGGGCGTGGGCGACCAGCTCCAGGGAGAAGCGGCGCAGGTCGTGGCCGTCATCGACCAGCTGCTGGACGTGGGAGAACAGCCCGGCCACGTCACGGGCCGCGAGCAGCTCGACGGTTTCCAGCAGCCGCTGCGCCGGGGTGGTCCCCAGGGTGTGTGCCACCACCTCGGTGGTCACCGTGGCCGCCCGTCCCTCGTCCGCGCCAGCGAAGGCCAGCACCTGCTCGAGCACTGACAGGGTGTCACGCACCGAGCCGTCACCAGCGCGGACGACCGCCTCGAGGGCGCCGTCCTCGATCGTCGCGCCCTCCTCTGCACAGACCTGACGGACGTGATCGGCGACGGTCGCCGCCGCGACCCGGCGCAGGTCCAGTCGCTGGACCCGCGAGAGGATGGTCGGGATCACCTTCTGGGGGTCGGTGGTCGCCATCGCGAACAGCACGTGGTCCGGCGGCTCCTCGATCAGCTTGAGCAACGCGTTGAACGCCGCCGTGGAGGCCATGTGGACCTCGTCGAGGATGTAGACCTTGCGCCGTGACATCGCGGGGGCGTACAGCGCTCGGTCCCGCAGCTCACGCGCGTCGTCGACCCCACCGTGCGAGGCCATGTCCAGCTCGATCACGTCGACGGAGCTGCCGGCCGCGATCGAGGTGCACTGGTCACAGGTGCCGCAGGGGGTCGAGGTCGGGCCGGACTCGCAGTTCAGCGCGGCCGCGAGGATCCGGGCCGTGGAGGTCTTGCCGGTGCCGCGCGGCCCGGTGAACAGATAGGCGTGGGCCAACCGCGACTCGTCGATCGCGTTGCGCAGCGTGCGCGTGACGTGGTCCTGGCCGACCACCTCCTCGAACGTGCGCGGTCGGTACTTGCGGTACAGCGACACGTACGCCACACACGACCTCCGTCGACCTCCCGGCACCGTAGCGGCCGGCACCCACCGCGTTCCGGAGCGGACCGGCCGCCGCACATCGGGTGCGGCCACGGCCACCGCCACCACGCACGGACCGCCATGCACGGACCGCCACACACGGACGGAGCCGCGCGGCTGCCCGGTGCCGCGGGGTGACGGGCGCCCGGGATCGGCACCCGCCCAAGTACGGCTTAGGGCTGCTGCCTCTCGGCCCTGACCCGGTTCACCGGAGGACGTCGCCGGCGGACGCCCGTCACCTCACGTCACCGCAGCCACCACGCGGCTCCGGAGCACCGACCGTACCAACGCCCGACGTAGGCTGCGACCGAGCCATCGCCGGCTGTGGGCACCGCCGGCCGATGATCGGCCCGACCCGCCGGCCACACCGACCGAGCAGGCCACCCTCGTGACCGAGACCAGCCCAGACCGCGCCTCGCTGCGGGCGCCGGGGGTCGTGCTGTTCCTGGCGTTCGTCGACATCTTCGCGCTGCTGCCGACCGTCGCACCACACGCCACCGCTCTCGGCGCCGGCCCCGCGGGGATCGGCCTCGTCGTCGGCGCCTACTCGGCGGCCAACCTGCCGGCCAACCTCGTCGGTGGCGTGCTGGTCGACCGGGTCGGTCGCCGCCGCGTCCTGCTGCTCGGGCTCGTCGCCGCAGCCGCGGCCGTCGGCGCCTACACCCTGGCCACCTCCACCGCGAGCTTCGTGCTCGTCCGGCTGCTGCACGGCGTGGCCGGAGGCATCCTCGTCCCGGCCGTGTTCGCCGCCGCCGGCGATCGTGTGCAGCAGGGCACCGAGGGCCGCGCGTTCGGTCGGCTCGGCGCGGTGATCGGGGCCGCGGCGGTGCTCGCACCGGCGGCAGCCGGGATCGTCCGGCAGGCGGCCGGTACGCAGGCGGTGTTCGTCGGTGTCGCAGGGATGCTGCTGCTCGGGGCGTTGGTCACGCTCGTCGGCGTCCACGATCCCAGCGAGGTTCACCCGCAGCCCACCGCCACCGAGCCGTCCCGACCGTCGACGCTGGGACGACTGCTCGGACGTGGCCCCCTGCGTCGTGCTCTGGCCGGGACCGTGGTGCTCACCGTCGCCGTCGGGGTGCTGGCCGGGTTCCTGCCAGGGACCGCGGAGGCGCTCGGTGCGCCGGCCTCGGCCGTCGGCGGGCTGTTCACCATCTACGCCGTGGTGGCTGCCGGGCTGATGCTCTCGCCCCTCGCCGGGCGGGTCGATCGCGCTGGTGCCGATGGCCCCCTGGCGTTGGGCCTGACGATCCTGGCGGTCGCGCTGGCCGGGTTCGCCCTGGCGCCCTCGCTGACCCTCGCGATCGTCGCCAGCGCCCTGTTCGGCGCCGGCTATGGGCTCGTCTTCCCGGCAGTGGCCGCGGCCACCTCGACGAGCTCGACGGCCGGCAGCCGCGGCCGGGCGTTCGGGCTGTTCAACGTCGCGTTCAGCCTGGGGATCGCCGTCGGCCCACCGACGGCCGGCGGCCTCAGCCAGCTGTTCCCGGCCCTCGATCCGTTCGTGCCCGCCGCGGCGCTGTGTCTGCTCGCCGCAGCTGCGATCGGCTCCGCGGCTCGGTGAGCCCCTCCGCTCCCGGAGGCTGCCCGGGGGTCGCGCCTGCCATCCGTCACGGGCAGCCAGGCGCGTACGACGCGGGCACCGACCGCGTACGTCATGCGTGACCGAGCCGTCAGCACCGCGTCCCAGGCTCCGCGATGCCCCGACCGGCATCGACCCGGAGCCCAGGATGCACAGCGCCGGCCTGCTCGCCACCGTGCTGATCACGGCCTGCGTCGTCCCGCAGGTGGTCGCGGTGCTGCGCTCGCCGGAGGTCGCAGGGGTCTCGTCCACCGCAGCTGGCCAGGCCTGCCTCTCCTGTGCCGCGTGGACCCTCTACGCGCTCGCCGCCGACCTCGGCCTGGCCGCGCTCTCGTCCGGCGCCGGTGCCCTGCTGTGGGGGTTGATCGCCGCCGTGACCACCGCACGGGAACGCCGCCCACCTTCCGGCTGGGTGGCGGTGTGGGGGCTGTCGGTGGCCGCTGCGGCCATCGGCGGGCTGGACGTGCTCGGGGTGGTGCTGCTGGCCGAGGCGGTGACCAACACCGTGCCGCAGGCACGGCGCGCGCGCCATCGGGTCGCGGGCATCTCGCTCGCCACCTACGTGCTGATGGCCTGCGGCGCGGGCTGCTGGCTGGTCTACGCCGCCGGTGCCGGCGACGTGCCGCTGTCGGCCTCGAGCCTGCTCAAGGCGGCGGTGTGCCTCTACATCGTCGGTCTGGTCGCCGCCGATCGGGAACCGGGACGTGGCCGCATCGCAGCCCCTCCACCGCGAACGCGCATCCGTGCCGAGGCGCGCCGTGCGCGAGGCTCCTACTCCTCCGCGAAACCCACGGGTGCGTCGAACGCGGCCCGTCGCGCGGCGCGGCGCAGCGCACGTAGCAGCGGCCGGCCGGTGATCAGCACGAGCGCCGCGGTCACCGCCGCCCGCGGCAGATCGAAGCCGAGCGAGGTGACCAGCGTGAAGCTGACGAACCGCCGCAGGTTGTCGAGCAGTGGGTCGCCGGCGATGAACGAGAGACCGGTC
>JBKGZF010000313.1:0-3589 GCA_046545715.1 Nitriliruptoraceae bacterium
GAGCTGGACTCCGCCGACCTCGAGTCGTTCGTGCCTGCGGTGGCTCGCGGCGCGTGGGATCCGACCACGGCGGGACGGCGGCGGTGATGCCCGTGGCGCGGCCGGCCGCGCCGTCATCCGCTGCGCAGCGATACGGCGCGGTCGGGCTCGTCCCGTCCGACCGCACCGGGGCAGGGGACGTGACGGCGGGGGGACCATGACCGCACCCGGGACGTGGGTGGCCGTGGACGTCGGGGGCACCAAGATCCGTGCTGCCCGGGTCGAGGCCGACGGCCGCCTGACCGACGAGGCGACCTGGCCCACACCCGGTGGTGACGGCCGCGCGGTGCTGGAGTCGATCGCGGCGATGATCCACGAGCGTGTCGCCGGCCGGGCCCTGCAGCGCGTCGGTCTCGCGATGCCGGGCGGGATCGACCCGTCGAGCGGTCGGCTGCTGCGTAGCCAGAACCTGCCGGATCTCGCCGAGCTGGATGTGCCCGGCGATCTGGCGCGGCGCGTGGCCGCACCGGTGTCGATCGACAACGACGGGACCCTCGCTGCTATCGGCGAACGCTCGCAGGGCGCGGCTCGCGGCGTCGATGACCTGGCGGTGATCGCGGTCGGCACAGGCGTCGGAGCGGGGATCATCACCGGTGGTCGTCCGCTGCGGGGGGCTCGTGGGCTGGCCGGTGAGCTGGCCGATCTGCCGCTGTTGGGCGACGCCTTCGACCCCCGGCAGCGGGCCCAGGGGCCGCTCGAGTACCGGTTGGGAGCGGTTGGACTGCTGCGGCGCTACCGCGAGCTCGCCGGCGACCCTGCGAGCGACGTGCGGACGATGCTCGCGTCGGTCGAGCGCGATGACGCCGCCGCCCGCGTCGCCGACGAGCTCGTGCACGGTCTCGCGTTGGTCGTGGCCGCCGTGCGCGCGGTGGTCGATCCAGGCCTCGTCGTGCTCACCGGCGGGATCGGCGCCGCCACGGACATCGCCGAACGGGTCGCCGAGGTGGCAGGCGAGCTGTGCGACCACGAGCTCGAGGTCGTCCGCAGCGAGCTCGGTGACCGCGCGAGCCTCGTCGGCGCGGGGGTCCTCGCGCTGGGTCTGGTGCCCGGTTGGGTCGAACGGGGGCCGTCGACGACCGCGGTGTGAGCTCGTCGGCCGGATCCCCGGGCCCGAGGGCGTATCAGCGATCAGCCGCTGCCAGCGCCGCCCGTATCGCTGCTGCGGCGGACGGGTCGACCTCGGCGATCGCCGTCTGGGCCGGCCACCAGGCGACGTCACGTGATTCGCCCTCGGCGGGGGAGAGGCTGGCTCCCGACTCCGCGCGGAGCAGGTAGCGCAGGTCGAGATGGACGTGACCACGCGGGCCCTCGTGCACGTCGACGTGGACCAGCCTGGGACCGTCGTCTGGATGGCGGACGACCACGCCGGTCTCCTCGTGGGTCTCACGCACGGCCGCGTCCCACGGGGCCTCGCCTGGCTCGAGGTGTCCGCCCGGCTGCAGCCAGCGTGCGAGCCGCTTGTGACGGTGGAGCAGGACGCGCAGATCAGCATCGAGCACGATCGCCGAGCCGGTGACATGGGTGGGGTCGGCGTGCTCATCGAGCGGACGGTCGAGCCAGTCCAGCAGGCGCCGCGTGCGTGCCAGCGACCTCGCCTCGAGCGCGTCGCCTGCCCGGTGGGTGACGAGGTCGGCGAGCAGCCGGGGGAGTGGTGCCTGGTCGGCGGCTGCCCTGGCTGGCTGCGTCGTGCTCATCCTGCGCGGTCGAGGCCGATCTCGCTGACCAGGTCGGCGGGCTCGCGTCGGATGCCGATCACGAAGGGTCCGAACTCGGCGTAGCGGGCCGACGCCTCGTCGTAGCGCAGGTCGTAGACGATCGACTTGATGTCGGCGAGGTCATGGGCGAAGAGGCTGACGGCGTACTCCCAGTCATCGAGGCCGGTGGAGGCCGAGACCAGCTGCAGCACACGACCGGTGAAGGCGCGTCCGCTGCGTCCGTGCTCGGACATCATCCGCTTGCGCTCCTCGAAGTCGAGCACGTACCAGTTGTCGGCGCCATCACGACGATGGGACATCGGGTAGAAGCACAGCAGCTGCCAGTCGGGCATCTGCGGGTGCAGCTTGGACTCCTGGTAGGCCGCCATGCGCTCGGCGTACTGTTCGACCCGGCGCTCGAGCTCCTCGGCGTCGAGCCCCTTGGCAGCCATCTCCTCGCGGTAGCGCTCCGGTGTGGTGGTGTACTCGCTGCCCTCGGTCAACGACAGGTAGGACCAGTCCAGCCGCAGCGCCGGCGCTGCGCGCGTCGCGGCGACCTCGGTCTGCAGGGCACGCAGCTCGGTCAGGTCATCGGCGATGGCCATCAGCAGGACGTCCGCCTTGTGCCCAACCCCGCTGAAGACGTGGAGCTGGACCCGCTGCTGCCAGCGTTCGAGGGTGGCGACCACGTCCTTCGCCGCTCCGTCCGGCAGGCCCGCGACGGCGGTGTGGTCGACCTTGAGCATCAGGTGGAGGACACCCCAGCCGGTCCCGGGGGTCACGGCATCGAGCGCCACGGTGAACTCCTCGACGAGGTGCGTGGGGACGGAAGGCGGGGACCAGGGACGGCGGCACGCCCCGGGTGGACGAGCGGCGAGCCAGGGTAGCGCCGGGGCAGCCGCGAGCGGCTGCCGTGGTCGACGATCGCGGGGCTACTCGAGGATCCGCTTGCCCAGGACCGTTCCGTCCTCGTCGAGGTCGTAGACCAGCGGCAGGCCGGTGGCCAGCTCGAGCGCGACGACCCCCTCCTCATCGAGCTCGTCGAGCTGCATGACGATCGAGCGGTTGGAGTTGCCGTGGGCGACGACCAGGACGTCCTTGCCCTGGCGGATGTCGCCGAGGATCGCGCGCTCGAAGAACGGCAGCGTGCGCTCGGCGGTGTCCTTGAGGGCCTCGCCGTTGGGTGGCCGGGTGGCGTAGGAGCGCCGCCAGATGTGGACCTGCTCCTCGCCGTAGCGCTCGGCGGTGGCCGCCTTGTTGAGGCCAGCGAGGTCGCCGTAGTCGCGTTCGTTGAGCGCCTTGTCGCGGATCACGGGCAGGTCGGTGATCCCCGCGGTCTCGAGGATGATGCGCAGCGTCTCCTGGGCGCGGCTCAGCGCCGAGGTGTAGGCCACGTCGAACCGCGCGCCCGCGAGCCGCTCGGCGGCCGCGCGCGCCTCGTCTTCGCCGACGGGCGTGAGCGGGACGTCGACCCAGCCGGTGAACCGGTTCTCGAGGTTCCACAGGGACTGGCCATGACGGATGAGCGTGAGCGTCGGCATGCCACGCCTTTCGGTGATCATCGGGAGCGGGTGGACAGCCCCTTCAGCGTACGTTGCCGCGAGGTGGTGTCGGGTAGGTTGGGACGGGACACCGACCGTCCGCGCGATCTCCGGAGCCCCGCAGATGGACAGCTTCTCCGCCCGTGCCGACCTCACCGTCGGTGACCGCAGCTACGAGATCTACCGCTTGGATGCCGTGCCCGGCAGCGAGCGGTTGCCGTTCAGCCTCAAGGTGCTGCTCGAGAACCTGCTGCGCAACGAGGACGGGGAAGCGGTGACCGCCGACGACGTCCGCGCGCTGGCACAGTGGGAGCC
>JBKGZF010000314.1:0-3586 GCA_046545715.1 Nitriliruptoraceae bacterium
CTCTTGACCTTGCGCAGCTCGGGGTCCCACTCGGCCCGGCCGATCAGCGCGACCAGCTCCGGCAGCAGTGGCGACCCGCTCAGGGTGCGTCGCAGGTGGGTGAGCGCGGTGGTGAGGTCGGTGGCCAGGTCGCCGCAGCTGTGCCACGCGTGAGCGTCGGGGGTCTCGACCCCTGCGAGCGCGTCCAGCAGCAGGCGGGTGCGATCGGGCCAGTGCCGGTAGACGGTGGCCCGTCCGACGCCCGCCTCGGCGGCGACCTGCTGATGGGTCAGCGCCTCGAAGCCGGAGCGCTGGAGCAGGGAACGGACCGCCTGGCGCACCGCCTCCCGGGTGCGCGCCACGCGCGGGTCCGGCGCGTCGTCAGGTCTCGGCATGTGGGCGACCGTAGCTCGGTGGGTCGAGGTGGCTCGCAGCGTCAGCGTCGGGTGCGTCACCCAGGGGTCAGCTCCCGCCCGTTTGCGAGACTCATTGTCTCACAGTAGTCTCCGATACGAAACGTCTCACAGAGGGTGCGCCGGGATGGCCGCCGAGGTGGCAGCGAGGAGGACGCGTGACCGGTTGGCTGTATCGGATCGGCGGCTGGGCCGCAGCCCACCGCGGCCTGGTCGTGGTGAGCTGGCTGGTCGCGGTGACGCTGATCGTCGGCCTGGCGTTCAACCTCGGTGGGGAGTTCAGCGAGGAGTTCGGCATCCCGGGGACGGAGTCGCACGAGGCGCAGGAGGTGCTCGAGGAACGCTTCCCGGAGCGCTCCGGCGGCTCGGCCCGGGTGGTGTTCAGCACCGAGCAGGGGCAGCTGGCCGATCCCGACAACGCGGACGCGGTCGCCGCCACGCTACGGGCCGTCCGCGACCTGCCGTCGGTGGCCGTGGTCGGCGATCCGCTCGGTGGCCAGGGCGGTGCGATCTCCGAGGACGGCACGATCGGCTTCGCCGACGTGCGCTACGACGAGCCGGTCGGTGAGCTTGGCGCCGACCGTGTCGATGAGCTCGACACGACCGTCCAGGTCGGACGCGACCGTGGCCTCGAGGTCGAGCTCAGCGGTGAGCTGCCCTCCTACTACCAGTCCCCCCAGCTCAGCGGTGGGGAGCTCGCACTCAAGGTCACCGCAGCGCTGGTGATCATGCTGGTCGCCTTCGGCTCCATCATCGCCACGGGCCTGCCGCTCGGCCTCGCGCTGTTCGGGCTGGTCGCCGGCGCCGGGCTGATCCGACTGCTCGCAGCGGTCGCAGACGTCCCCTCGAGCAGCCTGCTGCTCGGCGTGATGCTGGGGCTGGGGGCCGGCATCGACTACGCGCTGTTCATCGTGACCCGCCACCGGCAGAACCTCGCTGCGGGCATCGAGGTGGTGGAGTCGATCGGTCGTGCCAACGCCACCGCGGGGCAGGCGGTCGTCTTCGCCGGTGGCACGGTGATCATCGCCATCGGTGGGCTGGTCGTCGCTGGCATCCCGGCAGCCACGATCATGGGCGCCTCCGCCGCGATCGTGGTGGCGGTGATGGTGGTCGCCTCGGTGACGCTGCTGCCCGCCCTGCTCGCCTTCGCGGGCGCTGGCATCGACCGCCTGCGGCTGCCCGGCATGCGGGCCCGCGTCGAGGACGGCGAGGACAACCGCTGGGGCCGCTGGGCGCGCCACGTAGCCCAGCGCCCGTGGCGCTACCTGCTGGCGAGCGTGCTGGTGCTCGGGCTGCTGGCGGTGCCAGTGCTCGACATGCGGCTGGCCATGCCAGATGCCTCGACCGCTGCGGAGGACGAGACCCGCCGGCAGGCCCACGAGCTGCTGGTCGAAGGGTTCGGCCCCGGCTTCTCCGGACCGCTGGTGCTCACCATCGAACTCCCCACGCAGGGTTCCGAGGCCGCCCTCGCCGAGCTGCGCGAGCAGGTCGCCGCCGACGAGCAGGTCGCTCAGGCCTCACCCGCGATGCCCAACGCGAGCGGTGACACCGCCGTCATGCAGATCACCCCGCGTGCGGGTCCGTCGGACCAGGCGACCGAGGATCTCGTCCACCGGCTGCGTGAGCAGGTCCTGCCCGCTGCGCTCGAGGGCACCGACGGCGCGGCCCACGTGGGCGGCATCACCGCCAGCAACATCGACCTCACCGACCGTGCCGGCGAGCGGCTGCCCTGGTTCATCGCCACGATCATCGCGCTGTCGTTGCTGCTGCTGATGATGGTGTTCCGCTCCGTGGCGGTCCCGATCAAGGCCGCCGCGATGAACGTGCTGTCGATCGGTGCCGGCTACGGCGCGGTGGTCGCGGTGTTCCAGTGGGAGTGGTTCGGGTCGCTGTTCGGCCTCGACGGCCCCGTGCCCGTCGTGTCGATGGTCCCGATGCTGATGTTCGCGATCCTCTTCGGGCTGTCCATGGACTACGAGGTGTTCCTGCTCTCGCGCACCCGGGAGGAGTACCTCGCCTCGGGCGACAACACCGGCAGCGTCGTCGCGGGCATCAGCAACACCGCGCGGGTGATCACCTCGGCCGCGTTGATCATGATCGTGGTGTTCATCGGCTTCGCCCTGGGCGACAACATCATCATCCAGCAGATCGGCCTCGGTCTGGCCGTCGCCGTGCTCATCGACGCCACCATCGTCCGGGTCGCCCTGGTGCCGTCCACCATGGTCCTGCTCGGCGACCTCAACTGGTGGCTGCCGTCCTGGCTCGGGCGGCTGCTGCCACACCTCGACATCGAGGGTGAGGCCGGCCTGCCACGTCCGGGCGGTCAGCGGCTCGACCATGACCGGGCCGCCGTGCTGCTCCTGCTGCTGGTCCATCGAATCGAGCGCGACGCCCGGCGCGTCGACGCGGGAGGGTCGGCCAGTCACCTGCTGGCGGTCGCCGCGGGCATGGACCCGCGGCCGGTCGTCGAGCCCCTCGATGCCGCAGCCCTCGCCGCACGTGCGCGGCGGGCCGCGTTCGCCCATCTCGCGCCGCTGGCCGTGGTCAGCCTGAGGCGGTCATCCGCCCCAGCGGGCGGGCGCGACCCCGCGTCCGGCCGACGGAGCGCGCCCCACCGCTCGTCAGCGGCCGCGGATGCGGTCGCCGTCACCTGGAGGAACCACCATGTCGAACCGTGAACGCCCCCGTCCCGCCCCCTTCGTCGCCGGCCTGGCCGGCGGGGTCGTCATCGCGCTCATCGGCGTCTGGCTGCTGCTGGCCCCGTTCGCGGTCGGCTACCAGCCCGAGGGCGCCGACTGGATCGAGGCCACGACCATCGGCGTCGTCACCGGCGTGGTGCTGGTGGTCCTCGGGCTGTTCGTGACCGGGGTGGTCGCCACGGCGCTCCGCGACGAGATCCGACGTCACGGGCTCGCCCCGGCCACCCGGCGACCCAGCCCCCAGCATCCGACCTCGCCGCCTGGCTCCGAGCAGCCGAACTCCCCCGACGGCTCCGAGCTCGAGGCGCTGCTCGAGCCACTGACCGCCGCGCTCCTCGAGGACCTGCGTGGCAGCGGCCAGCCGTCTGCCCAGCCGTCTGCCCAGGCGCGGCCGGGCTCGCCTGAGGACCACCGCTTCGATCCCCGATCCGACCACCGTTCCGCCTGAGAGGACCCGATCATGCAGACCCGACTTCGGACCACCATCGTACTGCT
>JBKGZF010000315.1:0-3586 GCA_046545715.1 Nitriliruptoraceae bacterium
CTCATCACCAGGCTCCACCTCGTAGCTGGTCGCATTGACCTGGAAGTGGGCCACCGGCTCGCCGTCGGTGTACTCCACGCGGTCCAGGGTGATGACCTGCCCGTCGCAGACGAGCTCCTCGTCGCCCTGGCAGCTGTCCGGATCCGAGGTGCCGCCGCCATTGCCGTCGGTGCCGTCACCGTTGCCGCCGTTGGAACCATCGCCGTCGGTGCCGTTACCGCCGTTGCCGTCGTCATCGGCGCCGCCCTCCTCGGGCTCGTCCTCGGGCACGACCGGGTCGAACGGGTCGCGTGAGAGGTAGACATCCTCGGCGACGGGGATGGCCTCGGCCAGATCGGCGGTCAGGTCGTCACCGTCGTCAGCCTCGTCCTCGTCGCTCTGATCGACCGCGCGCTCGAGCTCTGGCAGCGCCTCTGAGGAACCCTCCGGGCCGCTCTGCCCGCTGAGCCCGGCACCGACCACGGCCACGAGCAGGCCGAGGCCCGCGAGCGCGGCGCCGACCGCGACCCAGCCAGCTCGGAGCCCCGCTGAGGTGGTCTGCATCGGTCGGACGGATGCGCGGCGTTGGCGGCTCACGATTGGTCCTCCGGATCGTCGAGGTCCTCCTCGAGGTCGAGGTCGGAGTCGTCTGACCCCTCGCCCTCGCCGTCGTCCTCAGCTTCGGCGTCGTCCTCGGCCTCAGGCGGCGGTGACGTCTCGATGAGGGCGAACACCTGGCCGGACAGCGAGACGTTGAGGTCCGGGTACTCCTCGACCCCCAGGTTCACATCACTGAAGACCGCGCCCCGTGGGGTGATCGTAGGATCCTCCACCCGGCGCAGGAAGTCCACCAGCTGGAAGTAGGAGCCGCTCAGCTGCAGGTTGACGTTGATGGCCGAGAGCCCGTCCGGGCCGACCTCGAGGTCGACCGGCCGCTCGGTGGTCACCGAGCCGAGCACGACGCCAGCGTCGTCCGCGGCGGTCTGCAACTGGCGCAGCGCGCTCGGCAGCGAGGGGTCGGTGGGCACGATCGCCTCAGCGGCGGCGACCTCCGCTTCGACCTCCGGCGCGTCCTCTCGGACCGAGCGCAGCCGATCGATGTCGGACTGCAGGTTGACCTGCTCCTGCTGCTGTGCCTCGATCTGCTCGTCGACCTCCGCGAGCTCGTCCAACTGAGGCTGCATCACCAGGAAGTAGAACGCCACGACGATCAGGACCGCGACGAGCGAACTGAGGACGATCTGTAGGCGGTTCATCGCAGCTCCTCGGTCATCCCGTCCTCGTAGCGGCGGGTGCGCGCTTGCGAGGTGATCGACCCGTCGACGGAGAACGAGGCGATCTCCTCGTCCTCCGCGTCGAGTGACGAGGAGTTCAGGTACAGCTCATCGAGGGTGCTGATCTTGTTCAGGGAGATCAGCACACGTTCGACACCGGGCGCATGCGAGGTCAGGGTCCGGCCACCGATGTTGAACGTCCCGACGGTGCCGTTGGCCTCGGGGTCGTCGGGATCCGGCGGCGTGAGCTGCACGGTGAGGCTGTCGAACTGGGTGTCGGACGGGGTCACCGAGGCGAGATCCTGCAGGATCGCGGCGACGGACACCTCGCCGCCGAGCGCGGCCGCCAGCACCTCGTTGGCGCGCTCACGGCGGTCCGCGAGATCGTTGAAGGCGACCAGCTCGGCCTGCTCGCCGCGCAGCCGGGCGGTCTCGGTCTCCTCACGGGCGAGCTCGTCCTCGGCGTTGGAGAGCCGTTGGTCGCCCCAGAACCAGACACCGCCGAGCAGCACGAGCAGCAGCACGCCGCACAGCAGCGCGATGCCACGCTGCCGTGCCGCGCGGCTCCTGGCCTTGGTGGCCTCCGGGAGGAGGTTGACGCGAACGCTCATTCGAGTCCCCCCAGCGCCAGTCCGATGGCGGTCGCGAGGCTCGGACCCACCCGTTGGAGATCCTCCTCGCCGTAGACGGTGTTCTTCGCCGGGTAGTGGTCGAAGGGGTTGCCGACCTCGACCGGTAGTCGCAGTGCCTCAGCCATCCGGTCGGTCAGCCCTGGCAGCGCCGCTCCGCCCCCGGTCAGGACCACCCCGGAGAGCTGACTGCTGCCGGTCTGGGCCTGGTAGTAGTCCAGCGAGCTGCGCACCTCGTCGATGAAGGCGTCGGCCTGCTCGGTGACGATGCGACCGGCCGTGTCTGCCTGGTTGCCGACGAGCGTCTGGCGCTTGGTCGCCTCGGCCTGGTCGGGCGGGAGCGAGAGCCCTGACGACAGCGCCCGGGTGATGTCGTCTCCGCCGAGCACCAGGATCCGCACGAAGCTCGGGATGCCGTGCGCCTGAACGATGATGTTGGTGACCCCGGCCCCCACGTCGATGAGCACCTGGCTGCCCTGATCGAACTGGCGGTCATCGCCCATCGCCCGCAGGACCGAGAAGGGGTTCAAGTCCACGCCGACCGGCTTGAGCCCCGCCTGGGTCGCAGCATCGACGTGGTTGGTGACCATGTCCTGGTGGCCGGCGACGAGCAGCAGGCGCTGCATGCGCTCGCCTTCGTCGGTGTAGAACTCATCGACGATGTGGACGTCGAGCTCGGCGTCCTCCACCGGGATCGGGATGAACTCCTGGACCTGGTAGCGCAGGGACTGGCGCAGCTCCTTCTCCTCGAGCCACGGCAGGTCGACCTGGCGGACCACCACTCGCTGGTTGGCCACCCCGAGCCAGACCCGTTTGGACTTGACCTTGGCGCTGGCCAGCAGCTCACGCAGGGCGCCGGCCACGGCCGGTACGTCGAGGATCTCCCCCTCACGCACCGCGTCCTGAGGCAGCTCGACCCCTCCGAAGTTGGTCACGGTCGCGGAGCCGCGGGTGGCCTTCACCTCCGCGACGGCGATGGTGCGGGTGCCGATATCGACCCCGACAGCGTTCGAGGGCACAGCTCAGCCCTTCGTCTCGTCAGCGCGGATCTCGCCGGTCGCCAGATAAGCCTCGAGATCGCTCTCTCGGATCCGGTAGTTCTTGCCTACGCGCAGCGCCGGCAACTCGCCTGACTTGATCAGGCGGTAGACGGTCATGTTGGACACACGCAGCGCCTCGGCGACCTCTGCGACCGTCATCAACGGCCCTCTGAGGGAGCGCTCCTCTTCGGTCATCGTCTTCCTCGCTCCCCGCCCCTGGGATCGGCGACGGGCCCGCTCGGGCGCCGTCACGATGGTCGGTTCTGACCACGTATGTCACATCACTAACACGGTGCTCAACGCCCCGTCAACACAACAGTCGGCGCCTCCTGCGTCAGCCTTGAGAACCACATCGATGGGACTCACCACAGCCCCAGCGGCGCGGCTCTCCCCCATAAGCAACATCAGGCCCAGACGGGCGCCTTCCCGGGGCTGCGACCGCACCCTCGCCGACATCCCGACGTCTCACCGCACCCCGCTGCCACCTCGGAACGTCGGGACCATCGGTGAGGTAGCACTAAGCGACCATCCGCGGTCGTCCGACGTGACCTCGCGACCGGCCTGGGCACCAGGTCATACCAGGCGACCACCCATGTCCCCCTCGCGCTACTTCGGCGGGGCGGGGCGCAGCGCGGCGCGGAGCGGCGGCGGGGCGGGGCACAGC
>JBKGZF010000316.1:0-3584 GCA_046545715.1 Nitriliruptoraceae bacterium
ATGCACGTGCGGCTCGGTTGAACGAGGAGCTCGAGGGGGCACGGCGGCGCATCGCCGAGCTCGAGCAGCAGCTCGAGGCGGTCCGAGGTCAGCTCGAGGAGCATGAGGCGGAGCGCGGTCGGGCGCTGGAGCGTGAGCGTCGCCGCCGCGACGCCGAGGTGGCCCGGCTCGAACAGCAGCTGACGGCTGCGCGCAGCGAGCTCGAGGAGCAGCGCCAGGCCGCGCGCCGCCAAGCGGCCCGGCCCGCGGCATCGGGACGAGGGGCGCAAGCTGCGTCCTCGACCGAGAGACGGGTCGGGGAACCCGAGCCCAGCGATGACCGGTTCGTGCCCGGGCGACCCAGCCGACTGCCGGGTGACGTGGTCGCGGGCACGACGGAGGCAGCCTCGCTGCTGCTGCACCCCGGACGCAAGGTGCTCGTCGACGGCTACAACGTGACCCGCCAGCACCGCGGCCACCTCGATCTCGAGCGCCAGCGCACGTGGCTCACGCAGCTGCTGGCGACCGCCGCGGCGACGCGGCGGATCCGTCCCGTCGTGGTGTTCGACGGTGAACGTGCCGGTGGCGGCCGCGCTGGGGTCGGCAGCCGTGATGTCGAGGTGCGCTTCACCCCGGCGGGGATCACGGCCGACGATGAGCTCGTCCTCGACGTCGAAGGCAGCGATGAGCCGGTGGTGGTCGTCACCGACGACCGCGAGCTGGCCGGTCGGGTGGCGGCCTGCGGTGCGGACGTGATCGGCACCGTGGCGTTCCTGGGCGCGGCGACCGGGGCTGCCCGATGAGGGTGCTGTGGGTCACCAACGATCTGCCACCACGGGCGGGCGGGATCGAGCGGTTCGTCGAGAACCTGCTCCTGCGGGTCCATCCGCAGCACACGCTGGTGGTTGGGCCACCGGCTGGGCTAGCGGGGCCCGCCCACGACGAGCGTCAGCCCTATCAGGTCGTGCGCCTGCCAGGCCCGGTGGTGCCGACGCCGGCGGTACGCCGCACGGTGATCGAGGTGGCCGCCGGCCACCGCCCGGACGTGATCGTGCTCGGCGCCACCTGGCCCCTGGGCGAGCTGGCCCCGGCGCTCTCCGCAGCGCTCGGGGTGCCGGTGGTCGGCCTCTCCCACGGGCTCGAGGCCGGACTGGTGCAGCTCGGTGGCGGTCACCTGGTCGCGCGCGCGACCCGGGGCCTGGCCGCCATGACCACCATCAGCGAGTGGACCGAGCGTCAGCTCGAGCCGCATGTCCGCGCGTCCCGGGTCGTGCGTGTCCCGCCCGGTGTCGACACTGATCGCTTCCGGCCCGACATCGATGGGGCCGCGCTGAGGGAACGGTGGGGCGTTGCCGCCGCCGCCCCGCTGGTGGGCTCGGTGTCGCGACTGGTGCCCCGCAAGGGCCTCGACGTGCTGCTCGCCGCCTGGCCGACGGTCCTCGAGCGGCATCCCACGGCGCGCTTGGCGATCGTGGGCGATGGCCCGATGTCGCAGCGACTGACGACGATCGCCACTCGGTTGGGCCTGGACAGCGCGGTGATCCTGCCCGGCACCGTCGACCACGACGAGCTTCCCGCCAGCTACGCCGCGTTCGACGTGTTCGCGATGCCCTGCCGCACACGCTGGTCGGGGCTCGACGTCGAGGGTCTCGGCATGGTCTACCTCGAGGCGCAGGCCTGCGGCGTACCGACGGTCGCCGGCCGCTCGGGGGGCGCGCCCGAGGCGGTGCTCGAGGAGGTCAGCGGCTCGGTCGTCGACGGCCGCGACACCGCGGCGGTCGCTGCTGCGCTCCTGCGGTGGCTCGACGCGCCGGCCGCCCGCCGGGATGCGGCGCTCGCGGGCCGACGCTTCGTCGAGCAGCGCTGGTCCTGGCCCGCGATCGCGTCGCGCTTCCACGAGCTGTTGGACGAGGTGGTCGCCGGGTCACAGCGCGGCCACGCGCCGGAAGGTGACGATCACCGGCAGGTGGGATGACGCGTCGACGGTGGGGATGTCCAGGCGCAGACGTCGTAGTTCCCGTGAGGCCAGGACGTGGCTGTGCAGGCTGCTGGGGGCACGCGCGGGGTAGGTGACGGTGCCAGCGGGCAGGACGTTGTCCACCAGGGAGCCGAAGGAGGCGAGGTCGGTGGCGTCCTGCTGGGTGTGAAGGTCGCCGAGCACGACCGTCGGCACCTGTCGCTCGCGCAGTCGCGCGACCGTCGCAGCGACGGCTCGCGCCTGCGGCAGACGGGTCCCGCCCCGTTCGTCCTCCTGGCTGAGCTGGGTGCCGACGACCCCGAGGCTGTCACCGTCGTGGAGATCGAGCACGGCGGCGATCGCTCCGCGCGGCATGGGATCGCTGCCCCGTGGCAGCTGCTCGGTGGCGAACTCGGTGATGGGGAAGCGGCTCAGCAGGGCGTTGCCGACCAGCTCGTCGCCGGTGCCACCGAAGCGCACGTGCGGCAGGCCGAGCTCGGCGGCGAGCAGCGGCAGCGCGTCGTGGCCGCCCGTCGCGAGCCAGCCGCGATCGACCTCGTTGAGCACGACCACGTCGGGGGCGTGCTCACGCAGCACCCGTGACTGGCGCAGCGGGTCGAAGCGCCCATCGGCGTCGAACCCGGCGTTCACGTTGTAGGTCGCGACGCGCAGATCACCGTCGGCCTGGAGCACGCCGGAGCGCTGCTCGATGCCACCGCCGACGCCGGTGAGCGTTACCACGAGGAGGAGCGCAGCTGCGATGCGCACGACCTGCCGGACGTCGACCGTGGGTTCGACCGTCCGGGCCCGCGAGGTCCAGGCCGTGGCACCACCTAGGACCATGCCGAGGGCACCTACGGCCAAGAGCACCACCCGGTTGTCGCCCGGCATCGGCAGGGCGTAGGCGAGGTAGTACACGGCGATGGCGCCGAGCGCGGCCAGTAGGGCACCCGCGCTGCACAGGGCGCGTCTGCGCACCCCTCGGAGGCCCGGCGCCCCGGACCGCGGGGGATCGCTGCCCAGGATCGCCCCGAGTCCGATCGCCAGGCTGACCTGGCCGACCACCCCGGGCCAGCCGGTCGGGCTGGATCCGAGCACGGTGCCGATCAGCACCAGCACGGCGCCGGCGCCGCCCGCGCGGAAACCCCCTACCCGGGCAGCGAGCAGCGCGGCGACCACCGCGCCGGCCTGTCCGAGCGCGATCGTCACCGCGACGACGCTCGGTTCCCACCCCGTCGCGATCGCGACGCGACCAGGGACCCCGCTGATCACTGCGGTGAGTACGAGCAAGGGGGCCAGGCCCCACCACGGCCATGCGGCCGAGCTCGCCGCATCATCCGCGGCGGACGGGGCGGCGAGGCCGCGGGCTGCGGGGACGAGCACGGCGAGCACGGCGAGGACCACTGCGAGCGAGGCGACGGTCGTCACCGTGCCCTCGGGCCAGATCAGCCCCCGCGTCGCGGTGGCCGCGTGCAGCGTCGTCGCTGCGGCGACGCCGAGCACCACGCCCGTGCGCGCGGCCCGGTCGGTGTCGGGCCGGGTGCCGCCAGCCAGCGCGACGAGAGCCACGCCCGCAGCGGTGGTGGCGACGGCCGCCATGATGAGGCGGGACGAGGGCTGCGAGGCCACGATCAGCCCGGCCCTGCCC
>JBKGZF010000317.1:0-3571 GCA_046545715.1 Nitriliruptoraceae bacterium
GGGCAGCTACGAGCGTGACGACGTGACCCGGGAGTTCGGCGTCGGACGCACCACGACCACGACGGTGGAGGCGCCGGGGGAGGTCCGCAGCCTCGACGTGGCGCTCGTGGTCGATGAGGGGGCCGCGCTCGGTGACGAGGAGCTCGAGGAGCTGGTGGCCCCGGCCGCCGGTGTCGACGAGGAGCGCGGCGACCGCATCGCGGTCTCGCGGGTCGAGATGTCGGCGCCGCCGGAGGCGGCCGTGGCCGAGGAGGACGACACCTCGGGGCTGTTCGAGCTGATCCAGCGGATCGTTGCCATGGTCGTGCTGGTGCTGATCGCCGTCGGTCTGTTCCTCATGAGCCGGCGCCGTCGCAGCGAGCCCGAACCGCGCGTGGTCCCGGCGCAGCTGCGCGGCTCGGAGGAGACCGCTGACGTCCAGCCGACGGAGCCGGACGACGACGGGCAGCAGGACCCGGTCCGCGACGAGGTGGCCGAACTGGTCGAGCGGCAGCCCGAGGAGATCGCGATGCTGCTGCGCGGCTGGCTCGCCGATCGGCGCGGCTGATGGGCGCCGTGGACACCAGCCCAGGTGTGCTCAGCCGCGCGCAGAAGGCGGCTGCGGTGATGCTCGCGGTCGGCTCCGATCGCGCCTCCGCCGTGCTGCGCCACCTCGACGAGGAGGAGGTGGAGCAGATCACCGTGGAGATCGCCACGCTCGGCAACCTCGGACACAGCCAGATCGACAGCGTCCTGGAGGAGTTCCGCGCCGAGGCGAGCGCCCGCAGCCACCTGATCAGCGGCAGCGAGAGCCAGGCCCGTGAGATCATGCGCCGCCTGCACGGTGACGATGGTGACGAGCTCGTCGACCGGATGCTGGCCACGACCCAGTCAGCCCCGTTCCACTTCGTCCGCCTCCACGAGCCGGCCGAGGTTCTCCAGCACCTGCGTGACGAGCATCCGCAGACGATCGCGCTGGTGCTCGCGCACCTGCCGGCCAGGCTCGGCGCCCACCTGCTGGCCGGGTTGGATCCCTCCGTGCAGCCCGAGGTGGCCGAGCGGCTGGCGGCCCTCGAACGAGCCGATCCCGAGGTGGTCGCGCGGGTGGAGGCCGCGCTCAAGGAACGTCTGGGTGAGGTACGGCGACGCAGCGGTCGACGCGACGGCGTCCAGGAGCTCGCCGACCTGCTCAACCAGAGCGAGCGCGCGACCGAGCGGGCGATCATGGGCGAGCTGGAGGCCAAGGACCCGGCGCTGGCCGAGAAGGTCCGTGCCCTGATGTTCGTCTTCGAGGACCTGGTCACCCTCGACGACCGGTCGCTGCAGGAGGTGCTGCGCCAGGTCGAGCCGTCGCGGCTGGCGGTGGCCTTCAAGGGCATCTCCGGCGAGCTGCGCGAGGCACTGGAGCGCAACCTCTCCGAACGCGCCCGCACCACGGTCGCCGAGGAGATGGATCTGATGGGCGCCGTGCGCGTCTCGGAGGTCGAGGAGGCACAGAGCGAGATCGTGCGCACCGTCCACGAGTTGGAGAAGGAGGGGATGATCACCATCGCCCGAGGTGGAGAGGAGCAGTTCATTGCCTGAGGTGCTCGCCGTCGACGTCGACGCCGCCGCGACCAGGTCGCTCGGCGTGGACGAGCTCGCCGTCGATCCCGCGACGGCGGGGGTGATCGAGCAGGCCGTCGCCGACGCCCGAGAGCGGGCCTACCGCGAGGGCGTCGATGAAGGGCGTGCCGAGGTACGGCAGCAGCTCAATGCCCTGGGCACGGCGGTGCGTGGTGCGGTCGGCGAGCTGCGTGCCGAGTTCGCGGCCGAGCGTGAGCACGTCGCGGCCGCGAGCCTGGAGCTCGCGCGTGCAGCCGCGACCGCGGTGCTCGATCGCACCCCGCCCGACGAGGCACTCGTGGTGCTCGAGCGCGTGCGTGCGGCACTGGACCTGCTGGACGACGGACCGCTGACCGTGCGGCTGCACCCAGACGATCAGGCGGTGGTGGCCGACGCGGCTGGCGATCTCGACCAGGTCGAGTTCGTCGCCGACGCCCGGCTGGACCGTGGTGAGGCAGCCGTCTCGGGCCCGTACTCGGCAGCGCAGCTCACGCGCGCGGCGATGCTCGAGGCCGCGCTGGAGGCGTTGGCGGAGGAGGCGTCGTGAGCGGGGTGCTCGAGGCGGTGACCCACGGCTGCGTCAGCCGGGTGGTCGGCACCGAGGTGGAGCTGCGGGGGCTGCGCCTGGCGGTGGGCGATGCCGTGGAGGTCGACGGCCGAGGTGGTTCGCGGGTCGCCGAGGTGGTGGCGGTCGACGCTGGCGCCTGCCGGGCGCTGGTGCTCGGGGACACCGACGGCATCGCCCGTGGCGATCGGGTACGCCCACGTGGGGGTCGGCTCACCGCGCCGGTGGGCGAGGCACTGGTCGGTCGGATCGTGGATGCGCTGGGTCGCCCGTTGGACGGGGGACCGCCGATCGAGTCGGTGCAGGACACCGTTGACGCGGCCCCGCCGGCGGCGTTGACGCGCCAGCGCGTCCACGAGCCGCTGCCCACCGGGGTACGCCTGATCGACACGCTGTGCACGATCGGGCGCGGGCAGCGCTTGGGGCTGTTCGCCGGCTCCGGGGTCGGCAAGTCCACGCTGCTGGCGATGATGGTCCGGGGCTCGAGCGCGGAGCGGTCGGTCATCGCGCTGGTCGGCGAGCGCGGCCGTGAGGTCCGCGAGTTCGTCGAGGACGTGCTGGGCGAGGAGGGACGGGCCAACAGCGTGGTGGTGGTGGCCACCTCCGATGAGCCGCCGCTGCTGCGGCTGCGTGCTGCCCTCTACGCGACCCGCCTGGCCGAGGTCCTCGCCGACGGCGGTCGCGACGTGCTGCTCACCCTCGATTCGATCACGCGGCTGGCGACCGCACAGCGCGAGATCGGGCTCGCCGCCGGTGAGCCGCCGACGAGCCGCGGCTACCCACCCAGCGTGTTCTCGCTGCTACCGCGGCTGCTCGAGCGCTCCGGTCCGCGTCCGGTGGGCAGCATCACCGCCTTCTACACCGTCCTGGTGGAGGGCGGCGACCACGACGAGCCGGTCGCCGACGCCACCCGTGCGATCCTCGACGGGCACCTGGTCCTCGACCGATCGCTTTCCAACCAGGGGCGCTTCCCGGCGATCGATCCGTTGGCGAGCCTCAGCCGGCTGGCGGCCACCGTCACCGACGTGGAGCAGCAGCAGATCGCCACCACCGTGCGCGCCGCGCTGGCCGCCGCGGCACGTGTCCGCGACCTGGTCGAGGTGGGCGCCTACGTCGCTGGTAGCGACCCGGTCGCCGATGCCGCGCTCGCCCATCAGGACGAGCTGGACGCCTTCCTCACCCAGGCCGACGACGAGGTGTGTCCGTCCTCGAAGGCCTGGGCATGGCTCGCCGACCTCGCCGTCCGGCTCCAGGCCGCATCGCGGTCGACCGCGGAGGAGCAGCCGGAGGCGGTCGCATGAGACGTGGCGATCGGCTGGCCACCGTGCTGCGCGTCCGCGAGCTCGCCGAGCGGCGGCGGCTGGCCGAGCAGGCCGTCGTCCAGCGTGCTGCCCGTCAGGCGGATGCCGCGCATGACCGCGC
>JBKGZF010000318.1:0-3570 GCA_046545715.1 Nitriliruptoraceae bacterium
GCGCTGACCAGCTCACGGGCGACCTCGAGCTCCATCGGATCGGCTTCGAGCATCTCGGCGGCAGCCGCCGCCAACTGCCCACGCACGTCCTCGGCCGCCCGCCGCACCGCATCACCGGAGACGTAGGTGGTCGAGGAGGCGTAGGCGCCGGTGTCGAAGGGCGTGAGATCGGTGTCCGAGGAGGTGACGATCACCTTGGCCAGCGGGATTCCGATCACCTCGGCGGCGATCTGGCCGAGGACCGTGTCGGAACCGGTGCCGAGATCGGTCGCCCCGACCGTGAGGTTGATCGACCCGTCGTCGTTGAGCTTGATGCTGGCCGCGGCCATGTCGATCAGCGGTATCCCCGAGCCCTGCATGTGCGCCGACATCCCGACGCCATGGACCCACGAGCCCTCGCGCCGGCGGCGGCCACGCTTCACGGCCCAGCCGATCCGCTCGGCGCCGACCTCGAGGCACGTGGCCAGCTCGCAGGAGCTGATGGTCTGCTCGACGCCCTCACGTCCCTCGCCGAGCTCACGGAAGATCGGCGAGGTCCCCCCGGTGCGGATGTGGTTGTGGGCGCGCAACGCGAGCGCGTCCATGTCGAGAGCCTCGGCCAGCTGGTCGATCGCCACCTCCATGGCGTACTGGCCCTGGGTCGCGCCGTAGCCGCGGTAAGCGCCGGCGACCGGCAGGTTGGTGTAGACCGCTCGGCCGTGGAACCGCACGTTCGGCGCCAGGTTGTACAGCGGCAGGGTCTTGGACCCGACGTTGGAGAGCACCGTGAGGCTGTGGGTGCCGTAGGCGCCGGTGTTGGAGAGGACGTCCATGTCGATGGCGGTGATCGTGCCGTCCGGCTCGGCACCGAGCCGGGTGCGGATGCGCATCGGGTGGCGGGTGCGCGAGGCGTAGAACTCGTGCTCGCGGGTGTAGCTCATCGTCGCGGGCCGACCCGTGCGCAGCGTGGTCAACGCCAGCAGGTCCTCGATCAGCACCTCCTGCTTGACCCCGAAGCCACCGCCGATGCGGGGCTTGATCACCCGGATGCGGTGGACCGGCACGTCCAGGAGGTAGGCGATGATCCGGCGTGCATGGAAGGGGACCTGGGTGGAGGTGACCAGCACCAGCCGGTCGTTCTCGTCGAGGTAGCTCGAGACGACGTGGGTCTCGATCGGCGCGTGCTGCCCGTAATGGGTCTCCACGGTGACGTCGACGGTGGTGTGCGCGGCAGCCAGCCCGGCCTCGACGTCACCCGCGACGGCCTCGGTGTAGGCGGCGATGTTCTCCTCCGGCCGCCAGGCACCGGGACAGGGCTCGTCGTGCACCTGTGGGGCGTCGGCAGCGAGCGCCGCGTCGATCGACAGCACCGGCTCGAGCAGCTCGTAGTCGACCTCGATCAGCTCCAGCGCAGCCCGTGCGGTCTCGATCGAATCGGCCGCGACGGCAGCGACGCGGTCACCGACGAAGCGCACCTTGCTGTCGAACATCCGCGCGTCGTACGGCGAGGGCTCGGGGTAGCCCTGCCCCGCCGTCGTGTAGGGCTTGTCCGGGGTGTTCTCATGGGTGAGGACCAGCGCGACGCCCTCGAGCGCCTCGGCCCGCGTGGTGTCGATCGAGCGGATCCGGGCATGGGCGTGGGGACTGGTCTTCAGCGCGAGGTGCAGGGTGCCGCTGCGCTCGGGCAGGTCCGCGACGAACACCGGCTTGCCGGTGACCAGCGACGACCCGTCGACGCGACGCTCGTTGTGGCCGACGACCTCGAGCTTGTCATCCATCGTCGCCCTCCCGGCGCTCACGGCTGGTCTGGGTCGACGCCAACATCTGCGCGGCGTCGTGGACACCTTCGACGATCTTGACGTAGCCGGTGCAGCGGCACAGGTTGCCGGCGAGCCCCGAGCGGATCTGCTCGTCGGTCGGCTCGGGCGTGCGCTCGAGCAGATCGACGGCGGCCATGAGGATCCCCGGTGTGCAGAAGCCGCACTGCACCCCCCCAGCATCGAGCAGGGCCTGCTGGAGGGGGTGGAGACCGACCTCGTCGGCGAGCCCCTCGGCGGTGGTGACGCGCTGGCCCTCCACCTGACCGGCGAACAGCAGGCAGGCGGTGACGGCGCGCCCATCGACGAGCACGGCGCAGGAGCCGCAATCACCCCGCGCACAGCCATCCTTGACCGAGACCGCGCCGAGGTCGCGCAGCAGCTCCATCAGCGTGGTGCCCGGCGCCACCTCGGCGTGCGTCGCCGTTGCGTTGAGCGTGAACGAGACCTTCACGCGCCACCTCCCTCAAGACGTTCGGCGACCGTGGACAGGCACCTCGTCACAGCGACCATGGCGAGGTGCTCGCGGTACTCGGCGCTCGCGATCCAGTCACCGTGCAGCTCGATCCCCTCCCGCGTCGCCGCAGCGGCCGCGTTCACGCTCTGCTCGGTGAGCGCCGCACCGACCAGCGAGGTCTCGGCTGCCGTCACGCGACGTCCCACCGTGCCCGACTCCCCGACGACCACCCGCGCGGAGGACACCTGGCCGTCCTCCAGGTCGACGCGGCAGCAGCCGTTGACCAGCGCATGGTCGAACTCGGTCCGGCTGAACCGGGTGAACGCCGCAGCCGAGCGCTCGGGCAGTGCCGGCAGGCGGACCTCGATGACCACGTGAGGTGCGAGGTCACCCGCGAGGTAGTCGCCGATCGGGTGCTCGGCCCGTTCACCCGCGTAGGTGACCACGGTCGCGTCCAGCGCGAGCAGCACCGGCAGGACGTCGGAGAGCCGGCTGCGCACCACGTGGCCACCGATCGTGGCGCTGTTGCGGTGGAGGACCGAGCCGACCTGGACGAGCATCTCGCCGACAACGCCCGTCGCGTGGCCGGCCACCTCAGGACGCTCCAGCAGGTCGGTGAACGTGCTCATCGCCCCTAGCCGCAGACCGCCGTCGTCATCGCGCTCGACGTAGCGCAGCCCCGCCTGGGAGAGATCGATCAGCGTGGTGACCTCGGCCGGACAACGCACCACCAGGTCCGAGCCCCCGCCCAGCAGGCGGGCCGTCCCGTCCCCGTCACGCAGCAGCTCCCACGCAGCGTGCGGATCCGACGGCCGGTGGTACTCGGCGATCTGGGTCAGCGGCATCGTCGCACCTTCGTGACGGCTCAGTGGGTGATGCGGGTACCGGTCCGGCCGGCGAGCGCGGCCTCGAGCTGCTGCGGGGAGGTGATGATCGCCTCCTCGCCGCCTGCCTCCAGGAAGTCGATGATCGCCTCGATCTTCGGCGCCATGCTCCCAGCCGCGAAGTGGGTGCCCTCGGCCAGGTAGGTCCTGGCCTCGGCGAGGGTGAGGTGTTCGACCCACTCCTCCTTCGACGTGCCGAAGTTGAGCGCGACCCGCTCGACCGCGGTGGAGATGATCATGCGGTTGGCGTCGATCTCGCGTGCCAGGAACGCACCGGCGTGGTCCTTGTCGATCACCGCCGGCACACCACGCAGGTGGCTGGCGTCGTCGGACACGACCGGGATCCCGCCCCCGCCGGCCGCTATCACCACGAAGCCACCGTCGACCAGGTGTCGGATCGCATCCACCTCGACGATCCGCTTCGGCCGTGGTG
>JBKGZF010000319.1:0-3562 GCA_046545715.1 Nitriliruptoraceae bacterium
GGTCAGCAGCCGGCCGATGATCAGGTGCTGGACCTGGCTGGTGCCCTCGTAGAGCGTGGTGACGCGCGCATCGCGCAGCAGGCGCTGCACGGGGTACTCGTCCACGTAGCCGTAGCCGCCGTGGACCTGCACGGCCCGGTCCGCGCAGCGCACCGAGGCCTCGGTGGCGAACAGCTTGGCGGTCGAGACCTCCAGGGTGCAGCGCTCGCCTGCGAGCTTCTTGGCCACGACGGCGTCCACCAGTCCGCTGGCGGCCTGGATGTCGACGTGCATCGCGGCGAGCAGCTCCTGGACCAGCTGCTTGCCGGCGATGGGGCCACCCCACTGCTCGCGCTCCTGCGCGTAGCGCAGGCTGACCTCCAGCGCCTCGCGTGCGAGCCCGACCGCCCCAGCCGCCAGCGAGAAGCGGCCGTCGTCCAGCGCGGAGAGCGCCACCTTCATCCCGCCACCGACCTCGCCGAGCACGGCGTCGTCGTCGACGCGCACGCCCTCGAGGGTGATCTCGGCGGTGTCACCGGAGCGCAGGCCCAGCTTGCCGTGGATCTGACGGCCCTGGTAGCCGGGCGCGTCCTGCGGGGTGAGCAGGCAGGTGATGCCGCGGTCCTCACCGTCGACGATCGCCCGCGCGAAGATCATCGTGACCGCACCGAGCATGCCGTTGGTGATGAAGATCTTGGAGCCGTCGAGGACCCAGCCGTCCCCGTCGCGCACCGCCCGGGTGGTCAGCTGGGACGGGTTCGACCCGGCCTCGGGCTCGGTGAGCCCGAAGGCTCCGAGCTCGCCGCGGGCCAGCCGTGGCAGCCAGCGCTCGCGCTGCTCCTCGCTGCCCCAGCGCAGCAGCGACTTGCCGACGAGGCCGAGGTTGACCGATACCAGCGAGCGCAGCGACGAGTCGGCCGCGCCGAGCTCCTCGATCACCACCCGGTAGGCGGCGTCATCGAGCCCGGCCCCGCCGAAGCGCTCGGGGATGACCGCACCGAGGACGCCGAGGTCGGCCAGGCCCGGGATCAGCTGGTCGGGGAAGGACTCGTCCCGGTCGCGCTGCTGGGCGGTCGGGCGGACCTCACGGTCGCAGAAGTCGCGCACCGTGGCGCGCAGCGCCTCGTGCTCCTCGCTCATGGCACAGCCTCCCTCGCAGGTCACCGGCACCGTAATCGACCAGCCCGGATGCCCGGTCCCTCACACGCCCCTCATCCGGCCCCGCGGCCCTCCACCTGGCCCCGACATGCGGACGCGGAGCCAGCTGGCGGTGGCGGCTAGGCTCGGCGGCCGTTGCCCGCGGACCCCAACGATCAAGCGAGCCTGTGATGCCGCCCACCCGGGTGAAGCTGCTGTCGGGGATGGCCTACGACCTCGAGACCTACCGCACGAGCGGGGTCGCCGACCCGGTGATCCGGGTGCTCGGCGAGCTCCCGGCGCTGTCACAGCCCTTCGCGCTCAACCGGGTGTACCAGGCACCGCAGGGCTACTACGAGGAGGTCCTGGTCCTCGCGGATCCGGACGGCCAGGTGATCTGGGAGTCGCAGCCACGCGTGATCGAGCTGCGTGGGGAGATGTTCGAGGACCTCTTCGAGCAGGAGGTGCGCGACCGGGTGGAGATCACCTCGCTCGAGGAGCGCACCCTGGCGTTCTACCTCGACGGACGGCTCGAGGCACGGGTGCCGGTGTTCATCGACGCACCGCACTCAGCCCGGGGCGCCGGCGTGCTGATGGAGGCCGCCGAGACCGCGCTGAAGAAGGGCTCGCTGTGCTGGGTGACCATCCCCCAGCCGGACGGCTCACCGGTGACGCGACCGGCCTGGTACGTCCAGCAGGGCCAGCGGCTGTTCATGCTGACCGGGCCCGACGAGCAGCAGCTGCCCGGCATCGACCGGGCCGCACAGGTGACGCTGACGGTGAAGTCCAAGGACGTCAAGGCGACGATCGGTGAGATGCCTGCCGACGTTCGTGTCGTCGAGGATCCCGACGAGTTCGAGCAGATCGCCAACCTCGGGATGGGCAACCGGCTCAACCTCAAGGACGGCCAGGACGCGCTCGAGCGCTGGAAGCGCACCTGCACGATGGTGGAGCTGACACCCCACGGCTGAGCCCGCCGAGGTGGTGGGGCTTCAAGCGGCGGGGTCCCCGACGCTGGGGCACCCGGCGCCGGCAGGTCACAGCTCCTCGCTCCGTCGGCGTCGCCGTCGCCTCAGCAGCAGCGAGACCAGCGCCGCGAGCGCGCCGAACAGGGCCGCCGGCCAGAGCACGGAGCCCAGCCCCCGCCACCACGGTGCGGGCGCCGCGACCGCGCGCACCGCGACCTCCTCGCCGACGTCGAGCTCCCAGGTGACCGAGCGTCCGTCCAGCTGACCCCCGTCGTGCTCGAGCACCTCGCCGGGCAGCGTCGCGGTCAGGCTGGCGGTCACCGTCTCGGCGACGAGCTCGGCGAGCGCCGCTCGATCGGGCCCCACGGGCTCACCGTCGACCGTGGCCGCCGGCCGTGACGGCGGTTCGAACGTGGCGGTGCCGTCCACCTCGACCCGGCCGTCCGGGTCGGTGGCGACGTCGAGGTCGAGCCGCAGCGCCGGATCCGCGGGCGCGAGCCCCTCATCGAGCTCGCCGAGCACCTCGCCGAGCTCGGCCGCGTCATCCACCTCGTGGACCAGCCGCAGCTCCAGTGCTCCCTGATCGCCACGCTCTCGGGTGAGCGACCAGTCGGTGTCGCTGATCGTGGCCTCCAGCTCGGCGGTCGGGTCGACCTCGAGCGCATCGAGCTCGGCCACCAGCTCACCGTCGAGCACCAGGTCGAGCATGGCCCTGCCCCCACCGTCGGCGTCCACCTCGAGCCCGGCGGCGACGTCGAGCCGGCAGCCGGTCAGCACGGCGGCAGCCAGCAGCAGCCACGCCGCCGCACGGGCGTGCCGAGGATGGAGGTTGAGTTCCCGGCCGATCCTGTCGACCTCTCCGGTAGGGGCCCGCCAGGCTACTGCTGCCCGGATCCGGTCCGGCCCCGCCTCGGAGGTACACCGTTGAGCACGACCATCACCTCGACCTCGCCCACCGAGGAGGGGCGTCGCGACCGTCGCCGGCTCGGTGAGATCCTCGTGGACGCCGGCGTGCTCGAGGCACGACAGCTGCACACCGCGCTCGAGGCCAACGAGGGGACCGAGCGACTGGGCTCCACCCTGCAACGTCTCGGCTTCGCCACCGACGTGGAGATCGCCGATGCGGTCGCCACCCAGCTGCGCCTGCCGACCGTCGACCTCCTGTCCGACCCGCCGAGCCCCGAGGCGATCGCGCTGCTGCCGGCGCGCCTGGCCGAGCGTCACGGCGTGCTGCCGCTGCGCATCGAGGACGGACGGCTGGTGGTGGCCACCGCCGACCCGGCCGACGTGCTCGCGCTCGACGAACTCCGCACCGCAGCCGGGGTGCGCGGGCTCGATCCGGTGGTCGCCACGGCCACCTCGATCGACCGTGCCCGTCGACGGGCCTACCGCGTCGACCAGGCCGGCGACGCCCTCGAGGAGCTGGCGTCCGAGGACGCTGCCGACCTCGACCCTTCGGAGCTGTCCCCGGCGGACGT
>JBKGZF010000320.1:0-3527 GCA_046545715.1 Nitriliruptoraceae bacterium
ACCGACGACCGCTACGCCGACGACATCCACTACATGGGCGGCTGCCTGCTGAGCGACAACCTGTCCTGGGCCGCGGCGATGTTCGCCCACACCTCGTGCCCGCCGGACCCGGCGCTGGTGGGCGACCGCTGGCGCGAGATGTGGCTCGAGCGGCTCGAGGGCTCGGGCATGTGGCTGGAGACCTGGCTGCAGCATCAGCACCGTGACGCCTACTGGAAGCACGGCTCGGTCATCGAGGACATCGACGTGGTCCAGGTGCCGGTGATGACGGTCTCGGGCTGGGCTGACGGCTACTCCAACAGCGTCTTCCGGCTGCTGGAACGGCTGCCCGACGGGGTGCCGCGACGCGGCATGGTGGGGCCGTGGAGCCACAAGTACCCCCACCAGGGGGTGCCGGGTCCTGCGATCGGTTTCCTCCAGGAGTGCGTGCGCTGGTGGGATCGTTGGCTCAAGGGCATCGACAACGGCATCGACCAGGAGCCGCAGCTGCTGGCTTGGATGCAGGACCCCATCGCACCGGCGCTCGACATCCAGCACCGTCCCGGGCGGTGGGTCGCCGAGCCGGGCTGGCCCTCCGCCGCGGTCGAGGAGCGTGAGCTCGGGCTCGGGGATGCCGGGCTGTTCAGCGACATCGACGAAGCACCGAACGATGCGCGGCTGCGGCCGATCACCTCGCCGATGTCGCTCGGGCTCTACGCCGGCAAGTGGGCGTCGTTCACCGCGACCCCCGATCTGCCGGTCGACCAGCGCGAGGAGGACGGGGGCTCGCTGAACTTCGACTCCACGGTGCTCGAGGAGCCGCTGGAGATCCTCGGTGCACCGGTGGTCGATCTCGCCCTCGAGGTGGACCAGCCCGTCGCCATGGTGGCCGTGAGGCTCTCGGACCGACTACCAGACGGCCGGATCAACCGGGTTACCTACGGGATGCTCAACCTCTGCCACCGCGGTTCGCACGAGCAGCCAGAGCCGCTGGTGCCCGGCGAGCGGTACCACGTGCAGGTCAGGCTCAACGAGGTCGCACATCACTTCGCGCCCGGCCACCGGCTGCGACTGCAGATCTCGACCTCGTACTGGCCGGTCGCGTGGCCGTCCCCGACCCCGGTACGGCTGACGGTCGCCCCCGCGCAGAGCCGGCTGCGGCTGCCGGTCCGTGAGCCACGACCGAGCGAGGAGGCGGCCCTCAGGCCGTTCGACCCGCCGGAGGGCAGCCAGCCCCCGGCGACGACCCAGCTCGTGCCCCGGGACTACGGCTGGTGGGTCGTCCACGACCTGGTCAGCTGCGAGACGGACGTGGAGACCCGCAAGGATGAGGGCGCCTACCGGCTCGAAGGGATCGGACTCGACGTCCACAGTCGCACGACCGAGCGCTACTCCTTCCACGACGACGATCCGACCTCGGCACGCGGTGAGGTGCACTCGGTGCGGCGGTTCGAGCGGGGGGACTGGCGTGTCGACACGATCACCCACACCGTCCTCAGCTGTACCGAGACCGATTTCCGGATCCGCGCCACGCTCGACGCCTACGAGGGCGAGACCCGGGTCGCTGCACACAGCTGGGATACGACCATCCCGAGGCAGCTGGTGTGAGCGACCGAGCGGTGCGTCACCGGTGGAGCACGTCGACGACCACGCGTTGGGGGTCGTCGAAGCGGTCGATGCGGTAGCTCGTACGCTCGTCGAGGCCGATGTAGAACAGCTCGATGCCCTCGAAGACCGTGTCCTGGACGACCTCGACGACGGCCTCGGTCTCGCTGGGGGCCGCGAGCTCGCCCTCCTCCCAGCGCTCCACCTCGTCGGGCAGGTCGGGTGGCAGGGAGATGTTGCGTAGCGCCACGCCGAGGTGGGCGTCGCCGGCCACCTCGATGGGCTCGCCGGAGCCCTGTGAGGTGGGCTCGTCCTCGAAGGCGACGAACCAGCCCGCCGTGGACTCGCCCTCCAGCTCGAAGGTCACCCGGTCGAACCCCTCGTGTGCGCCGATGCGGACCTCGGTCACCGCGAGGTGCCCCGCGGGATCGCCGTCGTCCTCGGCCTCGCCGGCGCGCTCCTCTGCGCTGAGCGGAGCCGCCCCGCCGGGATCGTCGCCGTCATCGTCCGATGCCTCGTCCTCCTCGTCGTCCCCCTCGTCGGCGTCCCCTGCCTCGTCACTGGGTTCATCGGCGTCCGCGGCCTCGTCATCGGTGGTGTCGCTGTCCACCGCTTCGGGGCCGGTATCCGCACCGGCGTTGTCGTCCGGTTCGCCAGCGCCACCGCTGCATGCCGCGACAAGCAGCACGCCGACCATCACGATGGCGATGGTTCGGCCGTGTATGACGCGGACGCCGTGGCGGATGACCTACCTCCGAGTCGCTGGCCCAGGATGGTCGTGAACCTCGGTGGTCGGCTGGAGCCGATACCACGATAGGAGGCGCGAGGTGCTCGCAGCCACCTGGGATGTGGCACGACCAGCGTGGCGTCCTCGCTCGCGACGACCGGCCGACAGCGACTACCGTCCGTTGCGTCGGCCAGGGCCGTCGGACCGAGCTGCTGCGGAGGGCGGGGATGAGTCACACCATCGACCTGAACGGCTCGCGCATCGAGGTGGTCGTCGGTGACATCACCGACCAGCCCGATCTCGAGGCCGTGGTGAACGCAGCCAACGCTGAGCTGCGGCCCGGGGGTGGCGTCGCCGGTGCGATCCACCGTGCGGCCGGTCCGGAGCTCGAGGACGAGGCCGTGCCGATGGGCCCGATCTCACCCGGCGAATGCGTGCGCACGGGTGCCCACGATCTGCCGAACGCGCACGTGCTCCACTGCCTGGGGCCGGTGTACGGCAAGGACCACCCCGGCGAGGAGCTGCTGGCCGAGTGCTACCGCAACGCCCTGCTGGTGGCTGACGAGTACGGGGTCTCTTCTGTCGGCTTCCCCGCGATTTCGACGGGTGCGTTCGGCTTCCCGATGGGGCCAGCCGCCGAGATCGCGGCCACCACCGTCGTGCAGCTGCTACCGGCGTTGGAGCAGGTGCAGCTGGTGCGGTTCGTGTTGTTCGACGAGGCTGCCTACCACGCCCACGTCAACGCCCTCGCGGCCGCGACCGCCAACGACTGAGCGCGCGCGTGATGCATCGGCGGTCTCGTACGGCTGGTGTTCAGCGACGCGCCCGGTGTGCGGCCACGTGGACCCGAGTGGCGCACGCCCTCGAGCAGTAGCGCTGGATCCGGGCCCGGGTCTGGTCGAAGAAGACCCGGCTACACCGGGGTGCCTGGCAGAGTCCGAGACGATCGTCGTCACCGCCGATCATGGCGTCCGCCAGCGCCATCACGCAGGACGCCCCCACGTGCTCGAGGGGCGCCTCGTCGGCGGGTCTGTGGTGGAAGTGCAGGGGTTCGTGCCCGTGCTCGACGAGGCGTGGCCTCGGCTCGAACCGCTCCAGCAGACGGTTCAGGCTCTCGATCCTCCTCGTGCGATCCGCGGTGACGAACACCGTGCGCACCTGCGCGGCGAGCTCGCCGAACGCCTCGGTGTCGATGGCCTGCTCGTCGAGGTCGTAG
>JBKGZF010000321.1:0-3526 GCA_046545715.1 Nitriliruptoraceae bacterium
GTCGGCGAAGTCGGCCACGACCCGGCGGAACTCCTCCTGCTCGGGCTCGAGCTCGAACGACAGCCCCATCCCTGGCTCCTCTCCCTACCGGACGACTCCCGGTCCGCTCCCGATCTGCGAGCAGGATAGGGGCACCGACCGAACGTTCGGGCATGCGAGCCGTCGTCGCCGGGCACCGGTCGTCAACGGTGGTGATCAGCTGGGTTCGGCGCGCAGGTGAGTGGTGTCGCCGGCGGCGACGGTCACCTCCCCCGCGGCGGTGCGCACGACCAGCTGGCCATCGGGGTCCACCGCGATCGCGTGACCGACCACCGCCGGCGCTGCCGTGCGCTCGACCCGCACCCGACGTCCCAGCGTCGCGCAGGCAGCGGCGTAGCCGCTGAGGTGCGCCTGGCTGCCCGCCCGCGCAGCGGCCACCTCGACGGGCAGGCGGTCCAGCAGGTCGGCGAGCAGCCGGGCCCGGTCCACCGGCGCGCCGAGGTGCTCCGCGAGCGAGGTCCACCGAGCCGAGGTGGTATCGCGCTCGATGCCACGCCAGTCCAGGTTGACGCCGCAGCCGATCAGCACCACCTCACGCCCGTTGAGGCGGTGCTGCTCGCAGAGGATGCCGGCGAGCTTGGCCTCCTGCCCCGTCGGGGTCGGCACCAGCACGTCGTTCGGCCACTTGAGCACCGCGTCGACGCCCTGGTTGCCCACCGCCGCACGCACGGCCAGGCCCGCGGCCAGCGGCACCCGGCCGGGACGGGGTCCGCCCGCCTCCAGGGCCACGGTGACCGCGAGGTTGGCCGGACCGTCGGGGCCATGGAGGTCGTCGATCCAGCGTCGTCCCCGGCGACCTCGACCGGCCGTCTGCCGGTCAGCGACGACGACCAGCCCCGGCGGCGACCCACTGCGCAGCCGCTGGAGCACGACGTCGTTGGTCGAGCCGACCTCGGTGTGGTGCTCGACCGCGGTGAGCTCGTCGTGGGCCGCGACGGCCGCCATCACCCGCGGATCCTGGCTGAGATCCACCGCTCACCTCCGGCTCGGGGTCGCCACCACGTTAGGCTCCGCCCGTCGGCAAGCGACCGGGAGACCGCGGTGACCCAGACCACCCAGGAGAAGCTCGCCGAACTCGAGCGACGCCGCGCGGAGGCGGCGGCCGGTGGCGGCGAGGAGGCGATCGCCAAGCAGCACGAGCGTGGCAAGCTCACCGCCCGCGAACGGCTCGACGTGCTGCTCGACGAGGGCTCCTTCGTCGAGACCGACGCGTTCGCCGTCCATCGCACGACCGGTTTCGGCATGGAGGAGCGCCGCATCCTCGGCGACGGGGTGGTGACCGGCCACGGCATGATCGACGGGCGCCGGGTGTGCGTGTTCAGCCAGGACTTCACCGCCTTCGGCGGCTCGCTCGGCGAGGTCTTCGCCGCCAAGGTGGTCAAGATCATGGAGCTCGCCGAGCGCATGGGCGTACCGGTGATCGGTCTCAACGACTCCGGTGGCGCACGCATCCAGGAGGGCGTGGTGTCGCTCGGCGGCTACGGCGACATCTTCCACCGCAACGTCCGTGCGTCAGGGGTGATCCCGCAGATCAGCGCGATCATGGGGCCGTGCGCCGGGGGGGCGGTGTACTCCCCGGCGATCACCGACTTCGTGTTCATGGTGCGCGAGACCTCGCACATGTTCATCACCGGCCCGAACGTCATCAAGACGGTGACCGGCGAGGACGTCACCATGGAGGAGCTCGGCGGTGCCGACAGCCACGCCGGGACCTCGGGCGTCGCCCACTTCGCCGCGCCGGACGAGGAGACCTGCCTCGACGACATCAAGTACCTGCTGTCGTTCCTGCCGGCCAACAACCTCGAGCTGCCGCCGGTCGTGGCCAGCAGCGACGATCCCGAGCGCCTCGTCGACGAGCTCGACGACTTCGTGCCGGACAGCTCCAACGTCCCCTACGACGTCCGCGACATCATCACCGCCATCGTCGACGACGGTGAGTTCCTCGAGGTGCACGAGGCCTACGCACGCAACCTGGTCGTCGGCCTCGCCCGCCTCGATGGCCAGCCGGTGGGCGTGGTGGGCAACCAGCCCGCACACCTCGCCGGCGTGCTCGACATCGACAGCTCGGAGAAGGGTGCCCGCTTCGTGCGCTTCTGCGACGCGTTCAACCTGCCGGTGATCACCTTCGAGGACGTGCCGGGCTTCCTGCCGGGCACCGACCAGGAGTACGGCGGGATCATCCGCCACGGCGCCAAGCTGCTCTACGCCTACGCCGAGGCCACCGTGCCCAAGCTCACCGTGATCGTGCGCAAGGCCTACGGCGGCGCCTACGACGTGATGGGCTCCAAGCACCTCGGCGCGGACGTCAACCTCGCCTGGCCGTCCGCTGAGATCGCGGTGATGGGCGCCAAGGGCGCGGTCAACATCCTCCACCGACGCGAGCTCGCCGAGGCCGAGGATCCCGACGCCCTGCACGCCGAGTTCGAGGAGCGCTACCAGCGCGACCTGGCCAACCCCTGGAAGGCGGCCGAGCGCGGCTACGTCGACGCGGTGATCCGTCCCGCCGAGACCCGACGCGAGCTGATCCGCGGCCTGGCGTTCACGGCCACCAAGCGTGAGCGCGGCCCCGCCCGCAAGCACGGGAACATCCCGCTGTGAGCGGTGCGGGGACCAGCCAGGGGCACGGCACGCGCATCGAGGTGGTGCGCGGCGGTGAGCTCAGCGACGCCGAGGTGGCCGCGCTCACCGTCGCGCTGACGTCGAGCGGTGCGGCGGCGCCGCACGCCGGCACGCCCGCGTGGCGGGTGGCCGGGCTGCTGGAGGCGGGCGGCGGCCCACCGGTGACCGACGCGGCCGATCTCGCCCACCGGCGCCGTCGGCACTGAGCCGCTCGGCGCGGCTCGCTCAGCCGGTCTGCAGCTCCTCGTCCCGGGTGACGTCGTCCTCGCCCTCTTCGATCGCCGTCTCGAGCTCGTCCTCGGTGGCGTAGACCGTCACGGTGGTCTCCATGCCCGCCTCACGATGGCCGGGCACGTTGCAGATCACCGTCCACTCGCCGGGGAAGAGCTCGACCTCGCCCTCACCGATCTCGCCGCCGTCAGCGCCGAGGACCGCGTTGCCGTCGGAGCCGCCGAGGAACGTGCCGTCGGCCGCGCCGAGCACCTCGAGGTTGTGGTAGTCCTCGCTGATGTTCTCGGCCGTGACCTCGATCGCGCCGGTGACGGCCTGGGTCTCGGTGATCTCGAACGAGAAGCTGTCCATGTCGAAGTCGATCGAGCCACCGTCGCCGACCGGGCGGATGTCGTCGCAGCCCTCCTCGCCGGGCGGGCACTCCAGGGCCTCGGCCTCGACCGCACCGTCGGGGACGCTGCTACAGCCGGCCACGGCGAGCGCGGCGACCGCGAGCAGACCGAGCGTGGAATGGCGCACCTAAGGCCTCCTGGAGCGATGCCGGCGGGATCGGGACGCCAAGCCTACCGGCGGGGCCGAAGGTCCTCACAACCCGCGGACGCTGCCGTCGATAGGGACCGACGGCCCCACCGCCGGC
>JBKGZF010000322.1:0-3521 GCA_046545715.1 Nitriliruptoraceae bacterium
GCGGAGGGTGGGGGATTCGAACCCCCGAGGCGGCCGAACCGCCAACACGGATTCCAGCCGTGCGCCATAGGCCAGACTAGGCGAACCCTCCAAGAGCGCCGGGAGCGTACGCGGCCGCTACGACCCCGGCAACGCGACGGGTCAGCTGCGGGCTCCCAGCCCGACCGCGCCCACGCAGGCAGCCGTGACCGCCGACCAGGACCGAGCCCCGACCACACCCACGGAGGCAGCCGTGACCCCCGACGAGGACCGACGCCCGACCCCCGCGCTCGACCAGGACATCGCGTCCGGGTTCGTGCGCACGGGGCTCGCCAACGTCGCCCGCGAGTACCCCAACCATCCCGGCCACCTGTTGCGCGGCCCGGCCGACCTCGTCGCGCCGTCGCAGCTGCACCCGGTGTTCTACGGCAGCTACGACTGGCACTCCTGCGTCCACCAGCACTGGATGCTGCTGGTCCTCGCCCGCTGGTTCCCGCAGCTGCCCGAGCGCGACCAGGTGATCGCCTGGTTCGACGACAACCTCACCGCGTCGGGGTTGGCGGTCGAGCGCGACTACCTCGTCGATCGCCCCTGGTTCGAGCGTCCCTATGGCTGGGCGTGGCTGCTGGAGCTGGACGCCGAGGTGGTGCGCTGGTCGCGGGACGGGCTCGCACGGTCAGCAGGTGACTGGGCGACCGCACTCGCACCCCTGCGGACGCACGTGCGCGACCTCGCCCTGCGCTGGCTGACCGGTACGCCGCTGCCGCAGCGCGGCGGCGTGCACGCCAACAGCGCCTTCGCCGCAACACGCATCCGGCACGCGGCCACCATCACCGGTGATGCGCAGCTGGTGTCGGCCGTCGATGCGGCGGCACGACGCTGGTACCTCGACGACCACGACGCACCGACACGCTTCGAGCCGTCGGCGACCGACTTCCTCTCACCGACGCTGACCGAGGCGGAGCTGCTGCTCGAGGTGCTACCGGCCGAGGACGGGATCGCGTGGGTGTCCAGGCTGCTGACCGACCCGGAGCCGATCGCCGCGCCGGTTGAGGTCCCCGACCGCACCGACCCGCAGTACGTCCACCTCGACGGGCTCAACCTCAGCCGGGCGCTGGGATGGCGGCGCGTCGCTGCGGCGCTGCCCGACGACCACGCGTTGGCCACGATCGCCCACGACGCGGCGCGGCGCCACGAGGCCGCCGGCCGTGCGGGCCTGGCCAACGACGCCTACGTCGCCACCCACTGGCTGACCACCTTCGCGACGCTGCTGGCGATCACCTAGCCGGTTCGAGCGCTGCCCAGGCCGTCCTCATCACCGAGCACGATCACCTGCAGTCCAGGCGGTGACCCGGTCACGGTCAGCTGCTCGTCCTTGAGCGTGAGGCTGAGGGTGCCCCCGGCCAGCGGCATGTCCTCCAGCGTCAGCCGCGAGAAGGGCGACGGCCGCATCGGGCGCAGTCGGACGACTCCGGCAGGGACGTCCGGCTCGATCCCGAACACCGCCCGCAGCGCCAGCAGCGTCGCACCCGCCGACCAGGCCTGCGGTCGGCAGGCCGCCGGGTAGGGCAGTGGCCGGGAGCCGGGGGTGCGCTGCTCTCCCCCGAACAGCTCTGGCAGCCGATAGCCGAGATGCTCGCCCGCCGCGATCAGTCCCTGGAGCAGGTGACCGGCGATCGCGACGCCGGGCGCGCCGATCCCGGCCAGACCGTCGATGGCGATCGCCGTGTCGTGCGGCCACACCGACCCTCCGTGGTAGGACAGCGGGTTGAAGCGTGGCGAGGTGGAGCTGAGGGTGCGCAGCCCCCACCCCGAGTCGAGGTCCGGGGCGCTCAAGCGTGCGGCGATGCGGGCTTCCTGGTCCGGGTCAAGGATGCCGGTCCCGAGCAGGTGGGCAGCGTTGGAGCTCACCGCATCGACCTGCCGACCCTGGCCGTCGAGCGCCAGCGCCGGGAAGCCGCCGTCCGCATCATCCACCCAGAAGGCGGCCTGGAAGCGGTTGCGCAGCCGTTGGGCCCAACGCCGCCAGCTGTCCCCGCCGGGGTGGTCGAACGCATCCAGGAGGGCGGCGCCGGCGAGCGCGGCCCGGTAGGCGTAGCCCTGCACCTCGCACAAGGCGATGGGTGCCTCCGCCAGGTGGCCGTCCGCGAAGGAGATCGCGTCACCGGAGTCCTTCCAGCCCTGGTTCGCCAGCCGGGGGTCACCGCTCGCCGCGTACCGGAGGAAGCCCTCGCCGTCGTGGTCCCCGTCGTCGCGCATCCACTCGAGGGCACGTTCGGCGTGCGGCAGCAGCGCGGCCACCGACGCCTCGTCCAGCCCCCAGCGCCACGCCCGCTCCAGGAGGATCACGAACAGCGGGGTCGCATCGATCGTGCCGTAGTAGCGCGGGGGGAGATCCCCCCGGTCGACCTGGGCGCCGTAGCGCAGCTCGTGGAGGATCTTGCCGGGCGCTTCCTCGGTGATCGGATCGTGACGGGCCCCCTGGGTGCGGGCCAGCAGCCGCAGGGTCTCGCTGGCGACCTCGACCCCCGTCAGCAGCCCCATCGACGCGCTCCACAGCGAGTCACGCCCGAACAGGGTCAGGAACCACGGGGTGCCCGCTGCGAAGTACCGGTCGCCACCGTCCGCGGCGAGCAGCGAGTCCAGGTCCGCGACGGAGCGGTCGAAGAGCCGCTCGAACCGCACGTCGCTGCAGGTGACCAGCGGTCGGGCGAGCGATCCGGCCAGGGCTCCGATGCCGGTCTCACGGGACCCGGTCGTAGACGACGAGGTGTCCTCGCCGCTGTCCGCGATCTCGTCGGGTGCGAGCGCGAGCTCGACCTGCCAGGCCCCCTGCGACGGCAGCGCCACGGTCCACCGAAGGTGCGCGTCCACCTGCTCGTCCGAGCGAGGGTCGACCACCAGCAGCGTCCGTTCGGAGCCGAGGGGCTGCTCGAAGGTCAGCCCGTGGCTGGTCGGGATGCCTGACACCGGTGCCGGTGGATGCCCGTGCTTGACCTCGAAGATGTAGGTGAAGTCGGCGGCCGTCTCGATCCCCACGACGACCTCGACCGCATCGATGCCGTGGTTGGTGACCCGGATCCGCTCGCGCCAGGTATCGGTGATCCACCGGTGTCGGTCGATCAGCAAGGTGGGGTCGGTGATGTCCGCGTGCCTCGCGCAGGCGCTGAACCGCGCCGCACCGGATCCGATGGGGTAGCCGCCGAGCGGGTGGGGCTCCACGCCGTCGAGCGTGAGCACCAAGGTGCTGAGCATGCGGATGTCGTCGCGGTAGACGCCATGATCCTGACCCGGTCGGATCTGGCCGCTCGCGCTCGAGAGGCTGAAGCTCCGCCCCGTGACGCAGATGACCTCGCCGAGCGGGCCGACCGCCGGGCTGACGGCGACCATCAGGCCTGTCCTGCGACCACGGGCGACCGTCGCGGCATGGAGGTGATGGTTCGGACACGCCGCCCATCGTCACGACGCGGGCGCAAGACGGCGCGGTCGGACATCCGGATGACGGCTGGTGCCGTCACATCGGTGAACACGGTCTCGTAGCC
>JBKGZF010000323.1:0-3513 GCA_046545715.1 Nitriliruptoraceae bacterium
CGCATGACCACCCACCGCACCGCCATCCGCGAGGTCCGCCACAGCGTCGACGAGCGACCCTTCCTGGTGATCTGGGAGGCCACGCGCGCCTGCCAGCTGGTGTGCCAGCACTGCCGTGCCGATTCCCAGTCGCAGCGCCACCCGCTGGAGCTCAGCACCCAGCAGGGCTTGAAGCTGCTCGACGACATCGCCAGCTTCGGGGCACCGAGCCCCATGGTGGTGATCAGCGGGGGTGATCCCTTCGAACGTGACGACCTCACCGAGCTGATCGCCTACGGGCGGCAGGCCGGGCTGAGCATGGCCCTGGCGCCCTCGGTCACGCCCAAGGCCACGAGACAGCGGTTCGCGGCCGTCGCCGAGGCCGGGGTGAAGGCGGTCTCGATCTCGCTGGACGGGGCGAGCGCCGACACCCATGACGGCTTCCGCGGCGTCGACGGCGTCTATGACGCCACGCTGCCGGTGTGCCGCGACATCGTCGACCTCGGCATGCGGCTGCAGATCAACACCACCGTCACCGCCGGCAACCTCGACGAGCTGCCCGACCTCCTCGAGCAGGTCGTCGACCTTGGGGCGTTCCTGTGGAGCGTGTTCGTGCAGGTGCCCACCGGTCGCGGGGATGCGCTCGCTGAGCTCGCCCCCGACGTCGTCGAGGACGTGTTGCACTGGCTGGTCGACGTCTCCCACCACCTCGCGGTCAAGACCACCGAGGCGCCCCACTTCCGGCGCGTGGTGCTCCAGCGCCGCCAGGCGGGCGAGGCCGACCCGGTGGCCCGCTTCGGGCTGGGGCCGACCTACCAGCGGCTGCGCGCCGCCCTCGACGAGCTGCTGGCGCGCCGCGGCCTGCCCTCGCGGGTGCCGCGCCCGCCGCTGGACATCAACGCGGGCCGCGGGTTCGTGTTCATCGACCACGTCGGTGCGGTCTACCCCAGCGGGTTCCTGCCGGTCCCCGGTGGCTCGATCCGCAGCCGTTCGCTGCCGGAGATCTACCGGGACTCGCCGCTGTTCAGGCAGCTGCGTGACACCACGCTGCTGGGCGGGCGCTGCGGGCGCTGCGAGTTCCGCAACGTCTGCGGCGGCTCGCGGTCACGGGCCTTCGCGATCACCGGTGACCCGCTGGCCGAGGAGCCCTACTGCGCCTACCAGCCGAACGGAGGACCGGTGGTCACCGCTCAGGGCGTGCCGGCCTGATCCTCGTGCGGTGATGGCGCCGCCTCGTCATCCCGGGGCTCGTCATCCCGGGGGTCATCACCCCGGAGGGCGTCATCCCGGGGGTCGTCACCGTGTGGCCGGTGCAGGTAGGTGCTGCGCTCACGCGCCTGGCTGGTGAGCTCCTCCAGGCGCCCGCGAGCCAGCTCACCGAGCTCCTCCGCGCGTTCGCGGGCCTGCTCGCTGAACTCCTCCGCGCGTTCGCGGGCCTGCTCGCCGAGCTCCTCCGCGCGTTCGCGGCCGCGCTCGGCGAGCTCGCCGGTCACCGTCCGCGCCCGCTCGCGCGCGTGGGCGACGCGCTCCTCGAGCGCGTACTCCTCGGCGAGCTGTGCCATGCGCTGACGCGCGTGAGCGACCGCCTCCGCCATGCTGTGGCGGTAGCGCTCGAGACTGTCGCGGCCCGTCGCGGTGGGTGAGGCCGGTGTCGCGTACGGCGGCCACCACCTCGCCGTAGGGTCGGGTTGTGGGTAGGCGTCGAGCAGCTCGGCGCTGCGGTCGATCATCGTCGCGGCGATCCGTCCGGTCAGCGCGGAGGCGTCCTCGTCCGGCCGCGGCCTGATCAGGTCGATGGCCATGGTCACCTCCACCCCGCGCTCGGGCCGCCGCACCACCGGCGAGAACGCGCGCTGCGCCCCGAGGTGGGTGACCACCAGCACGTCGGTGCCCGTCTCCAGGGCCAGCCGCGCTGCTCCGTGCCGCAGCGGTAGCAGCGAGCCGTCGTGGGTGGTGGTGCCCTCCGGCGCGATCAGGATCGTGCCGCCTTCGGCCAGCCGTGCGATGGCGTGGCCGTAGGCGGCCTCCCGTCCGGTGTCGGCGGTGCGCTCGACCGGGATGGTCCCCGCGCGGCGGACCAGGGCGCCGAGCAGCGGCGCTTGGTACAGCTCGGACTTGACCAGCGGCTGGACCCACCGTCGCAGGCCCAGCCACACGCTGGCCGCGACCAGGAAGGCGTCGATCATCGAGGTGTGGTTGAAGACCACGATCAGCGGCTGGTCGCGTCGCACGGGCCGCGCCGGCGGCCGGACGCGCAGGCGCCAACCGAACACCGTGCGCAACAGGCCAACCACGGACCACAGCGCCAGGCGCCAGGCGACCGGCGGGCGGTCCGTCCCTCGTGGCTGCTCGTGGGGCATGGCGTCCTCCGTGGGGTCGACGGCCACGGTAGGCCGACCACCGGCGATGGCGCTGACCGCCGTCGCCCCGTCCGTCCGGACAGCCGACGTCGGTCCGGCCGTCACGGTCGTCGGGACGAGCCCGAGGCGCTGACAGCTCGCCGCAGGTAGCCCACCATGCTGGCTGTTACGCGCCACCGGGTCTCCCCCTGCTCCCTCCCAGCCCGGGGGCGCGTCTCCCGCCGCCGTTCGGGCGGCCACACCGGCCCCGTCCCTCCCAGCGGGGCCGGTTCGCACCCACACCGTGACCCCGGACCACGCCCCGCCGTCACCCCGCGGCCGGGCGGGCCGGGGTCACGGTGCGGACGTCTCCCGGAGGCAGCCAACATGTCGTCTCTGCGCTCTCGCCGCAGCATCTCCAGCCTCGTCACCGCCGGACTGCTCGTCGGCGGCCTCAGCGTCGCTACCTCGGCCTACGAGCCCGAGCCCGCCCGCACGCCCGTCGACACCGTGGTCGCGGTGTCGGTCAACCCACCTGAGCGCGAACGGCTCCCGTTCGACACCGCCGCGGTCGACACCTTTGACCCCGTTGAGCACCTGCCGGTCGAGGCGGCCAACGATCTGGTGGCCGAGCGTGGCGATGCCGAGGCCGCCGCTGACGCGACGGTGGGCTCCGCCGCGACCGACGACGGGCCCGATGCGGCGGATGACGCCGAGGCCGCTGACGCCTCTGACACCTCTGACGCCGACGGCGCAGGGGACGACGCCGATGCAGCGGATGCCGAGCCGGTCTACCGCACCGACGATGGTGAGGAGATCGACGCCGAGCGCATCGCCAGCTACCTCGGCGCACGTGGTGCCCCGCTCGCCGAGCACGCCGACACCCTGGTCGCCGCCGGGGTCGAGCACGACGTGGACCCGCGCCTGGTCGTGGCGATCGCGCTGGCTGAGTCCAACGGCGGCGAGCGGCTGCCAGCCGGCACCTACAACGCATGGGGCTGGGCGGGCAACGGTCCGCACGGACTCAAGGCGTGGTCGTCATGGGAGGAGTCGATCCCCGCCTTCACCGCTGGGCTGGCCGAGAACTACGACGTCGACCACGTCGACGAGTCGTTCGCGCAGACCTACGTGCCGCCGAACTGGCGGTGGTGGCTCGACACCGTGCGCGCGGTGATGGCCGAGATCTGACCCGGCA
>JBKGZF010000324.1:0-3513 GCA_046545715.1 Nitriliruptoraceae bacterium
CTCCAGCTCGATGCGCTCCACCTCGTCAGCGCGCCCACCCCCACTAGCACCCCCCGACCCACCGTCACGCTCGAGCCACACCGACAGCCGCCGATCGCGCGGCGTCGCGATGACGTGATGGGCGATCGCGGCCCAGCCATCGATCACCAGCCGTCCGTCGCGCACCGCGAACCCGTTGACGCCGGTGCGCAGGTCCAGCTCGTCGTCGCCGAGCCGGGTGACCGCCGCCGGCCAGCCGCCCGGTCCCGTGGCGAGGGGCAGTGCCCGACGTCGAGGTGGGTCGACCGGCGGGTCGAGGTGGAGCGCGCCCCGGTGGCGCCGGGCGGGACGGTGGGGATCGATGCGGCGGCTGCGCGCCTCGGCGACCAGACGCTCGGCGTCGCCCGACGCGACCAGGTGCCAGCGCAGCCGCTCGCGGGCCGGCAGTGCGGCGACGATCGCCGGGTCGATGGTGTCCAACAGCGCACCGGCACGGTCCAGGAACTCGGCGACCTGGTGGTCGTCGGCACGGTCGAGCTGATCGGCGAACAAGCGCAGGTCGTCGACCAGGATCAGCCGGTCGTAGTCGCGCGCCAACGACGCGGCGGCGGCATCCCCTGCGGACGCACGCGAGGCCAGCAGGCGTCGGAACCCGTCCACCCCGGCGATGCGGTCGGCGAGCGCCCGCGGATCGAGCCGCCGCTGGGTGATCGAGCGGTCGGCGCCCTGTCGTATCCGCCAGTGGTAGACGGGGCGGTCGAGCACGTCGACCTGCCGGGCCAGCAGATGGGCGCTGAGCACCGGGGTGATGTCCTCGTAGAGCACCCCCTCACCGAACGCCAGGCCGTGGCGCTGCCAGAAGTCACGGCGGAAGAGCTTGTTGGGGGCGATGCGATCCTGCAGCAGCGCCCGGTCGCGGCTGACGTGGGTAGCGGTGCGTGCGGGACGGTAGATCGGCGAGAACGTCGGCGAGCGCTTGAGCCCGACCGACGTCAGCCGCCGCACGTCACCGGTGGCCAGGTCGGAGCCGGACGCCTCGATCGCGGCGAGCAGGGCGCGGTAGGCACCGGGCGGGACGACGTCGTCGCTGTCGACGAAGGCGAGGTAGCGCCCGCTGACCAGCGCCGCACCACGGTTGCGGGTGGCACCGAGGCCCGCGTTGTCCTGGTGGATGACCCGCACCCGCCCGTCGCGCGCGGCGTAGGCCTCGGCCAGCTCCCCGCTGGCGTCGGGCGACCCGTCGTCGATCACCAGTACCTCGAGCGCATCGACGTCCTGGCTCAAGATCGAGTCGAGGCAGGCGGGCAGGTAGGCCTCGACGTCGTAGACGGGCACGACGACGCTCAGCAGCGGCTGGTGGTCCATCCCGCCGCCTAGGTGTCGTAGGCGAAGGTGTTGACCACGTGCTCGGCGTCGCGTTCGGCGCGCACGATCTCCTCGTCGAGCGCGGCGGTGAAGGCGGCGAACGCGCCCTCAGGGTGGTCGCCGAGCACGCGCCGCTTCATCGTCGCACGGTCGACGGCCAGCGGGTCGTCGCCGAACGCCGCGGCGAGGTGGTCGTCGAGATCGGCGAGGTCGGCCTCGAGCAGGTAGGCGGCGCAGTGCGAGGGGAACATCTCCATGAACCGCTCACGCTCCAGCCCGCGCGGGTTGGTGATCAGGTAGGGCTTGTCGGTCGCCAGGAAGTCGGTGACCACCGCCGAGACATCGGAGACCAGCACGTCGGCCCGGTCGAACCAGTCGAACAGGTCGAGCTCGGGGTGGTCCTCGGCGACCAGGTGCGGCTCGCCGGCCTCGCGCACCAGCGCGGTGACCCGCTCGCGGGCCCGGCGGGCGGAGGCCTGCACCGTGCCCGAGGCGGGGTGGGGCTTGAACACCACGCGCACCCCGGGGTGCTGCTCGAGCACCCGGCGGATCAGCTGCTCGCCGGACACCGCCAGCGAGGAGTAGTCGGCGGCGTCGTAGAACCCCTCCCAGGTGGGCGCGTACAGCAGCGTCGGCGGGCCGTCGTCGACGCGCCGGCCGCGGTCCCACAGCCGGTCGAGCTGCGGCCGACCGACGAGCGCGAACCGGTCGTCAGGCAGGTCGATGCCGGCGGCGCGGTAGCGCTCGATCGCCACCTCGCCGGCGACGAACAGCCGGTCGTAGACCTTCACGACCGGGTTGGCGGAGCTGACCTTGTCGGAGTCGCCGTGGTTCAGGAACACGTGCCGCGGCCGGCCGTAGCGCAGGAAGTGGACGTTGCGGCCGGCGGTGGCGACGTAGAGCACCACGCGCGGGTCGCAGGCGAGCGCGACCTCGACGTCGCGGTGGCGACGGCAGAACACGATCGGGTGGTGGGTCTCGACCATCTCGTCCAAGTGGCTGCGCTCGCGCAGCACGACCAGCACCGGCCGCTCCAACCGGTTGAGCGTCGGCAGCCACTGGTTGATCTGGTAGCTCGCGTCGGCGTCACCGGAGAAGTACAGCACCACCTGCGCGCCGGTGTCGGCGATGGCCTGCTCGGTGGCCTCACGGGCGCGGTCGAGCAGCCCGGAGCGCAGGGCCCGTCGCCCCCACCACAGCGACGTCGAGGTGGTGGCGAGCAGGGTGATGATGCCGGCCGCCAGCAGCACGCCGGCGGTGACCAGCCCCGCGGGCCCGGCGGGGCCGTGGCCCTCGGCGGCGGCCCACACCCCGATCGCCAGCGGCACCTCGACGGCCGCCGACCAGCCGACGAGCTGCAGCCGGCGCGCACGCAGGCGCGAGAGCAGGTCGGCGAAGCCCATCCCGTCGTCGAGGTTGCGCTCGGCGACGGCGGGCGCGTCGGTCACCACCTTGCCGAGGATCCAGGCGATCGAGCGGGTCGCCACACCGACCAGCAGCACACCGGCCAGGTAGGTGACGAGCGCCCACAGCGGTGCGCCGACCAGCCCCATGACCGCGACCAGTGGCAGAGCGCGGAAGACCACCCGGTAGAGCAGCCCGAGCCCGAAGCGGCGCAGCCGGCCGCGCACCTCGCTGCGCTCGTCGGCGGTGGCGAGATCAGCCAGTGCCCCGAGGACGAGCCCGACGACGACCAGCTCCGGTAGGCGCAGCACCAGGCCGAGCAGCTGCGCCGCGAACCCGAGCAGCAGCGCGGGCAGGTAGATGGGATCGACCCACACCCGCAGGCGCATCACGACCGGCAGGGCCTGCAGGTCGTCGTCGACGTCGATGTTGGACACGTGCGCTCCTCGCCCTATGTCCCGGTCCTACGCCCCGGACCTATGTTCCGGTGCCCTGCCTCCCGGTGCCCTGCGACTCCGATCCGCCGGCGCGACCCTCGGCCCTGGCGGTGACCAACCGGGCGCGGTCGAGGTCAGCGTGGTCGTCCACCTCGACCCAGTCGACCCCGGCCCCGATCGACACGCCACTGACCGACCCGCCACGGTCGGCGAGCTCCTGGTAGCCGTCCTCGTAGTACAGCCCGGGATCGCGCTCGAAGGTGGTCTTGAGCGCGTCGCCGAGCGGGTCGGTGACGTGTAGTCGAATCGACGGCCTTTTTGTGATATT
>JBKGZF010000325.1:0-3503 GCA_046545715.1 Nitriliruptoraceae bacterium
GGTCGCACACCTTCGGGCGGCGCTTGACCTGAAGTTTACTTCAACTTCTAGTTTGTCTGCCAGTACCGGTGACCCACCTCGTGGCCCCGGTCCCGACCCCCACCGACCGCAGGACGAGCAAGGAGACGACGATGCCGAGCGCACTGGTGACCGGAGCCTCGCGTGGCCTCGGCGCGGCGACCGCCGCCGCCCTGGCCGCGCGCGGCTTCGATCTGGTGGTCGACGCCCGTGACCCCGCTGCACTCGCACGCGCGGCCGAGCGCTGGCAGGGCGCCGCCAGCATCCGCGCGATCGCCGGCGATGTCACCGATCCACAGCACCGTGGCGACCTCGCGGCCGCCGTGGCCACCACCGGCCGCCTGGACCTGCTGGTCAACAACGCCAGCGCGCTCGGACCCTCCCCGCGCCCCGCCCTGCGCGACGCGCCGATCGAGGAGCTGCGGCGGGTCCACGAGGTCAACGTCCTCGCCCCGCTCGCGCTGATCCAGGCCACCCTCGAGGTGCTGACCGCCAGCAACGGCGCGGTGATCGACATCACCTCGGACGTGTCCATCGAGCCCGTCGCCGGCTGGGGGGTCTATGCGACGAGCAAGGCGGCCCTCGACCACCTCACCGCGACCCTGGCGGCCGAGCAACCGGCGCTCGACGTCTACGCGCTCGACCCGGGCGACCTGCGTACGGCGATGCACCAGGCCGCCTTCCCCGACGAGGACATCTCCGACCGGCCGTCACCCGAGAGCGCCGTGCCGGCCATCCTGGCTCTTCTCGACCAGCGACCACCCAGCGGCCGCTACCGGGCCAGCGAGCTGCCCGTGCCCGCTGGGGGTGCAGCGTGAGCACCACCGTGGTAACCACCCCGTCCGGCGCCATCGATGCCTGGCCGAGCTTCGAGCTCGATCCGCAGCTGGCGGCCACCGCGCCGCCGGAGGCCCGGGGTCTCGAGCGTGACGAGGTCCGCCTGCTGGTCGCCACGCCCTCGGGCACACGGCATGCACGCTTCTGTGACCTGCCGGATCAGCTGACCGCGGGCGACCTGCTGGTGGTCAACACCTCCTCGACGCTGCCGGCCGCGGTCGACGTCCGGCGCGCCGACGGCACGCTGGCGGTCGTCCACGTAGCAGGGCCGCACCCCACCGATCGCGATCGCTGGCTGGTGGAGCTGCGCCGCCCCGACGGCCGGGGCCCGATCGCCGACGCTCGGCTCGGCGAGGTGGTGACCCTGCCCGCAGGCGGCCGGCTCCAGCTGTCGACGCCCTTCCCTCCACACCAGGCGGACGAGCCCAACCCGGCCAGTAGCAACGGCTCGACCGAGCGCACCCCCCGTCGACGGGTGTGGACCGCGACCACGTCCCCACCCTCTGGGCTGGAGGAGGAACTGCGTCGCTCGGGTCGGCCCATCGCCTACGGGCACACCGACGAGCGCTGGCCGCTGCGCTTCTACCAGACCGTCTTCGGCCGCGTGCCCGGCAGCGCGGAGATGCCAAGCGCCTCACGACCCTTCAGCCCAGCGACCGTGCTCGAGCTGGTGACCGCCGGCGTCGACATCGCCCCGATCATCCTGCACGCCGGGCTGTCCTCGCTCGAGCGTGGCGAGCCACCGCTGCCCGAGCGCTTCGAGGTCCCCGCCGCGACCGCGCGCCGGATCGAGCAGACCCGCGACGCCGGTGGCCGCATCGTGGCGGCCGGCACCAGCGTGGTCCGTGCCGTCGAGAGCGTGGTGGCCCTGGACGGCAGCGTCGGCGCCGCGGCCGGCTGGACCGACCTGCTGCTGGGCCCCGACCGCCCCGCCCGGGTCGTCGACGGGCTGCTGACCGGCTGGCACGAGCCCGACGCCTCCCACCTCGAGCTGTTGGAGGCCGTCGCCGGACGTGCGCTGGTGCGCAGCGCCTACCAGACCGCGCTGTTGGACGGCTACCGGTGGCACGAGTTCGGTGACAGCTGCCTGCTGCTGCCGTGACCTTGCTGCCGTGACCTTGCTGCCGTGACCTTCCTGCCGTGGTGGCAGGGGCGCCAGCGTGTCCCAGAGCCGTCAGCACGGCCCGCAAGCGTCGGCTCCTCGCCAGCCTGCGTTCACCAAGCGGTTACCTGCACAGCTCACCATGGGCATACCTACCCGGACGGTCGGCGCCCTAGCCGTGCCGCCTTCGGCAGCCCGCCTTCGACAGCCGTCGAACCCTCGGAGGGAACGTGGAACACCACACCACCTCGCACCTCGACCTGCGGCCGACCCCCTCCCCCGGTAACAACGGGCAGGCCGCAGATCAGGCGCCGGATCAAGGTGGACCGGAACAGGGCCGCCGACAGGATCCGCAAACCACGCAAGAGCAGGGACGTGACCGCAACACGACGCACATCTCGCTCGACGGTGTGACGGTCGACTACGGCGACTTCACCGCCGTCCGGGACGTCACCTTCGACGTGCCTCGCAACCGGATCACCGCGCTGATCGGGCCCAGCGGCTGCGGCAAGTCGACCCTGCTGCGCACCCTCAACCGCATGAACGACCTCATCCCGACCTCCCGCGTCACCGGCTCGGTCGTCTACAACGACGAGGACATCTACGCCGAGGACGTCGACCCCGTCGAGGTCCGGCGCCGGATCGGGATGGTGTTCCAGAAGCCCAACCCGTTCCCCAAGTCGGTCTACGACAACGTGGCCTTCGGCCCCCGACTCAACGGCGTCAAGCGCGGCCTAGACGACATCGTCGAGGAGGCGCTGCACCGCGCGGCGCTGTGGTCGGAGGTCAAGGACAAGCTCACCACCAGTGGTCTGGCGCTCTCCGGTGGCCAGCAGCAACGGCTGTGCATCGCCCGAGCCATCGCGACCAAGCCGGACGTGATCCTGATGGACGAGCCATGCTCCGCGCTGGACCCGATCGCGACCCTGAAGATCGAGGATCTCATGCGTGAGCTGCGTGACGACTACTCGATCGTGATCGTCACCCACAACATGCAGCAAGCCGCGCGCGTGTCCGACCGCACGGCCTTCTTCACCGTGAACGTTGATGACGAGGGCGGGATGCGCACGGGCGAGCTCGTCGAGTACGACGCGACCGAGAAGATCTTCACGGCGGCCAGCGACGAGCGCACCGAGGCCTACATCACCGGTCGATTCGGCTGACAGCAGGCCGCGAAGGTCGGTGCGCCGGCTGGATCGCACCCAACCGCGCATCGGGACGGGGCCGACGGGCAACGAAGCCGTTGGCCCTGTCCCGACGTGTGCTTGGGCCCGGAGTGTTGGTTGAGCCCAGGGTGCTGATCGAGCTCGAGCGGGGATGTGTGCAGCGGTCACGGCGTGTAGGCCAGAACGAGGGCATCGAGGGGTTAGTGGGCCGCGTCGAGCTGACTCCGCCGGGAGATCAGTCGCGCTGCGACCGTGAACAGCAGCACCAGCAGCATCAGGGTCAGCGCACCCGCCCAGGCCCGCTCGTTCGCGGCCTGGAAAGCGCCACGGGCATCATCGAGCACCTGAAGCGGGATCGCGGTCTGGGGACGGCCCCATAG
>JBKGZF010000326.1:0-3502 GCA_046545715.1 Nitriliruptoraceae bacterium
CAGCAGCGGTTCGCCGACCGGCGCGGCGCCGACTGGTTCCGCGCCGAGGACCTGCTGCTCGCCGTCGACGACGACGGCACGCTGCTCGGCCTGCACTGGCTCAAGCGGCGCGACGCGACCACCGGTGAGGTCTACAACCTCGCCGTCCATCCACGTGCGCAGGGACGGGGTGCCGGACCGCGGCTTCTCGCCGCCGGGCTGGCCCACCTCCACGCGGTCGGCTGCCGTCAGGTGCTGCTGTGGGTGGACCTCGCCAACCAGCGGGCGGTGCGGCTCTACCGGGCGCAGGGGTTCGCCACGCGATGGGTGGATGTCGCGCTCGAGCTCGGTGGTCAGCCCGCTTCGGGCTAGCTCACCACGGGCTGGCTGGCGACGGGCTGGCTCACGCCGACGGTGCGTCGGCCTCCTCGGGCCCGCGCTGGGTGCGCTGGCCGGGCGGGACCAGCTTGTAGCCCACCCCCCGCACGGTCACGATCATCTGCTCGTGCTCGGGCCCGAGCTTGGCGCGCAGGCGCCGGACGTGCACGTCGACCGTGCGCGAGCCCCCGAAGTAGTCGTAGCCCCACACGTCCTGGAGCAAGAGCTCACGGGTGAACACGCGGTTGGGGGCGTTGGCCAGGGCCTTGAGCAGCTCGAACTCCTTGTAGGTCAGGTCCAGCGGCTGGCCGCGCAGACGCACCTGGTAGCTGTCCTCGTCGATCACCAGGTCGCCGACGTTGGCCGCGCGCTGCGGGGCGTCGGCCCGGGCACGGTCGACCACCAGCCGCAGCCGCGTCTCGAGCTCGGCGGGTGAGGCGCTCGGCAGCACCCAGTCATCGAAGCCCCATGAGATCTTCAGCGCGGCGAGCGCCGCCTCGGCGATGACCACCAGCACGGGCCGATCGAGCTCGTGCAGCGAGGCCGCACGGACGGCCCCGGTCGCCAGGCGCAGCTCCTCGGTCGCGTCGACCACCACGACGTCGCAGCCACCCACGTGCTGCAGCGCGGCCGGGTCGAGCGCGGCGGGTTCGAGGCGGTGGTCGAGGTAGTCGAGCGACGGCAGCAGCGCGGTGGCGCCACCGGGGCGGTTGGTCAGCACCAGCAGGTGCACGCGGGTTCCTCGAGGGGTGGGGCGCCGACCGGCGCGGAGCACGGGATGGGCAGGCTGGTCGGTGCCGGCGGCGGACGCGGCTGACCTATCGTGCCGGGACGCAGCGACGAGAGAGGATGCCAGCGCTGTCCGAGGACGTCCAACCCCACCCACCCAGCGCCACGCGGCCGGCCGAACCGCGTGGGCGTCGGCCGTGGCGCCGGTTCGCGGAGGCGCGCGGGTGGCTCGGCGGGTTCGGTGGCACGACCGTCACGGCGCGGCTCTCGGCCTCCGACGGCACCCGGCTGGTCGGCTCCCTGCTGCCCGGCCCGATGCAGCACGGTGCGGCGATCGTGCTCGCGCACGGGTTCGGGGCGAGCCGTCGCAAGCCCGCCTACGCGCGGCTCGCCGAGGGGCTGGCGACGACGGCGCCGGTGCTCAGCCTCGACCTGCGCGGCCACGGCGGCTCCGGTGGGGCGAGCACCCTCGGTGACCTCGAGCGCGCCGACGTTGCGGCCGCGGCGCGCTGGCTCGCGGGGCTCGGACTCGGGCGGGTCGTGCTCGTCGGCGCCTCGATGGGGGCGACCGCGGTGCTCCATGCGGCGGCCCGGGAGCTCGGCGACCGTGGGCAGCTCGGCGACAGCGGGGACGTCGAGGTGGCGGCGTCGCGCCCGATGGAGGTCGCGGGGCTGGTGCTGATCTCGGCGCCCGCCTGGTTCCGTGACCCCGCGCCGGCCGGACCGCTGCGCCGGCTCGAACGCGTCTGGCACGACCCACTGCGCCGCACCGCGCTCGGTGTGGGGCTCGGCATCCGGCTGGCGCCGCCCTCGGCATGGACCGGCCCGCCCGCACCGAGCGAGCTGCTCGGTCGCATCGCCGCACCGATCCTGGTGGTCCACGGCGAGGATGATGCCTACTTCCCGCTCGACGACGCGTTCACCCTGCACGCGGCGGCGCGCGGCCCGGCGCAGCTATGGGTCGAGCCGGTCGGCTTCGGCCACGCCGAGGACGGGCTCAGCGCAGCGATGGTCGCTCGGCTCACCGGCGCGGTCGACCAGGTCCTCAGCGAGGGGGTCTTCCCCCCGCGGTGACTAGGGCACGCAGCGCTCGGAGGTTCGCACCGTTCCCACTGCCCGTGGCACCCTTAGGGACAGGCTAGGCGACCCTGGGCGTTGCCTCGCTAGATGCGGTGGTGTGCGACCACCGTGCCGGTCGTCCGGAGGGCGCATGTCCGCTCAGCCCGCACCCGTCTCGGCCCAGGCCGCCGGCGTGCATGCCGGGGGCGAGCCGGCCGACGGCGCGGCCCAGGAGGCGTTGGCCGTGCCGACGCGGGCCGGGATCTACCGCCGGCTGCGCACCGAAGGCGACCCGCTCTCGGCCCGCGACGTCGCCGAGATGTTCGGCCTCCACGCCAACGTGGCCCGCAACCACCTCGATCAGCTCGCCGCCGCCGGGCTGGTGATCACCGGCCGTCGCAAGCATCCCGGCGGTGGCCGTCCCGCCAAGGTCTACGTGGCACGCGAGCAGGCGGCGACACAGCGCGGCGTGGACGTTCCCTCCGGCAGCCAGCTCGCCGTGCACACCATTGTGCAGCTGATCGCGGGCCTGCCCGAGTACCGCGACAAACTGGCGCTGCTCGCCGAGGAGCAGGGGCGCAAGCTGGTCTCGGCGGCCGCCGGTCGCGCCGACGCACGGGACTTCGAGGCCGCGGCGGTGGTCGCGGTCGAGGCGCTGCGCAGCGCCTTCCCGGAGGTGCGGCTGACCGAGGTCGACGGCGACACCGCGGTGATCGAAGGCCTGGAGGTCAGCCTCAAGCTGGTCGGCGAGGTGGACGGGCAGGTCGGCGACGCGCTCGCCGCTGGCTTCCTGCGTGGTGCGCTGGCCGCTGCGGGGGCCCCGGCGCGGGTCCGTGCGGAGGGCGGGGTCGTCCACACCGAGCTGGACGAGGCCGGCCTCGGGGCCCAGCCCTCGCCGGTGGCCACCGTCGATGCACGCAGCGAGAGCTACCAGCGGGGGGTCGTCGCGGCGATGCGGGCGATCGTGCCGCTGCGACCCGGCGACCACCTCGAGGTCCTCACCGATGGCCAGGGCCCGCCCGCGGCCTACGCGCGTTGGGCGGATCGAGCCGGCCATCAGGTCGTGGACGTGGCGCGGGTGCGTGACGTCAAGGGCCGCAGCGGCGTGCGGATCCTGATCCGCAAGGCGACGGGCCGATGACAGGCGGCCACGGCGAGGGCGAGGTGGATGTCCGCGGCCCCCGGTTCGGGGCGGCAGTGACCACCGCGGTGCTGGCGCTCGCACTGGTGGTCCAGGGCCCCATCGGCGTCGGCCTGGTGATCTGGCAGTGGCTGGTCTTCGCCCTGTCCGCGGGGGCCGGCCTCGCCTGGTCCCCCTACGGCCGGCTGTTCCGCTGGCTGCGGCGGCGCGCTGAGC
>JBKGZF010000327.1:0-3499 GCA_046545715.1 Nitriliruptoraceae bacterium
GCCTCGGCCACCAGTGCATCGGCGAGGTCTACGGCGGCGAGGTGGTCCGGGCGCCGGTGCTGATGCACGGCAAGACCTCGCCGATCTACCACCGCCGCGAGGGCTCACTGGCCGAGCTGCCCGTCCCGTTCGAGGCGACCCGCTACCACTCGCTGATCGTCGAGCGCGGATCGCTGCCGAGCGTGCTCAAGGTCACCGCCGAGACCTCCGACGGGCTGATCATGGGCCTGGTCCACCGCGAGCTGGACGTCGAGGGGGTGCAGTTCCACCCCGAGTCGGTGCTCACCTCGGTGGGCATGACCCTGCTCGGCAGCTACCTCGATCGCTGTGCGGCCGCGCGTGCGCAGCGCGCCGGGCACGGCGACGTGGCCACGGTCGCCGGCTGATCCCGGCCCTGCTCATCCGTCCCCGTCGCGCAGTACCTCGAGGGCCTCGTCGAGGTCGCTGACGCCGACGAGGTTCAGCTCGTCGGGCGCGGCGGCGCGGGCCTCGTCCAGCTGAGACCGGGGGACGAGCACCAGGTCGGCGCCGTGCTCGGCCACCGCGCGCATCTTCTCCGGCACGCCGCCCACCGGGCCGACGCGGCCGTCGGCGTCGAGCGTGCCCGTGCCCATCACCGTGCGCCCGTCGAGCAGGTCCTCGTCGCTGAGCAGGTCGTAGACCGTCAGCCCGATCATCAGCCCGGCGCTGGGGCCGCCGATGCGGGTGTCCTCGGCCAGGGTGACCTCGAAGGGCAGCCGCAGGTCGTCCACCGCGGTCTCGATCAGCACCCCCAGCGCCGGGGTGCCGTCACCGGAGACGTCGGCGAGCTCGGCGGTGACGGTGTCGGTGTCGGATTCGCCGGCACGGCGCACCGCGAGCTCGATCCGCTCACCGATCTCACCCTCGCGGGTGATGCGCTGCACGCCCTCGGCCGCGGTGACCTGCTCGCCGTTGACCTCCACGATGATGTCGCCGGGATCGAGCAGCCCCTCGGCCGGGGAGTCGGGGATGACCTGCACGACCGCGACCTCGGTGACCAGCTCGGCGTCGACCCCGGCCGCCTGGGCGCCGACGACCGCGGCGACGTCGAACGCGCGACCGAAGCGCTCGCGCTCGACCTCACGCAGCTGCTCGCGCTCGGTGCCGGGCGGGTAGACCTCGTTGAGGGGCCGCAGCTGGCGGTCCTCGTCGAGCAGCGCCCCGATCGCCGGCACGGTGGGCTGCTGGCGCAGCAGGATGGTCAGCAGCGCGGTCTCGCCGTCGAGCTCGGTGGTCTGCGTGCCCTCGATCTCCACCAGCGGGGGGATCTCGGTGGGGTCGGCCGGCAGGAACTCGATGAAGGGCAGGGGCACCGTGAACGCCGCCGCGGCGACGATCGCCACGGTCGAGGCGTAGAACGCCGAGCGCAGCACCAGGGCGCGCCGCCTGCGTCGCCGGGTGCCGTCGGCCGTGGGCTGGGCCGGCGCGTCGCTCACGTCGCTCCCCGCCGTCGGTCGCGGGCATCGCGGCGCAGGTGCTCGAGGCGACGGGCGGTCTCGCGCTCGCTCAGCGTACCGATCGTGGCACCGTCACGGGTCACGCGCACCGTGCGGTGCTCGGCCTGGAAGGCGTCGACCAGGGTGTGCAGGTCGGCCGCGTGATCCACCGCTGGCAGCTCGTCGTCGGGTGTGCTCGAGGAGCTGGCATCGGGGGCCGCCGGCTCCACCGGCCAGGGCGAGGGCAGCGCGGCCATCAGGTCGGCGACGGTGCGTCCGGTCAGGGTCTGCTCGAGCTCGGCGTGCCTGAGCTCGCGCGCCGCCGCGTTGGCGATGAACAGCCCCGTGGTCGCCAGCACCAGCGCGCCGATCAGTCCGACCACGAGCGCGAAGCGTCCGGTGGCCAGCACCCACAGGCCACCGGCCACCAGCACGAACCCGAGCACCTGCCCGGCACGCACCGAGATCCGCAGCGCCCGCATGCGGTCACCCAGCAGCATCCACAGCACCGCCCGCAGCACGCGGCCGCCGTCCAGCGGTGCACCCGGCACGATGTTGAACACCGCCAGCAGCAGGTTCCACCAGCCCAGCAGCCCCGCCACCTCGGCGATGAGCCGCGCCGGCTCGCTGGCGAGGACGTCGGACGCGTAGGTCGCGATCAGCCCGAACGTGGCGGCGCAGACCAGGCTCACCCACGGGCCGACCGCGGCGATCGCCAACTCGTCACGTGCGGTCTGGCCGTCGGCGTGCATCTCGGTGACGCCGCCGAACAGCAGCAGGGTGATCGCCTCGACCTCCAGCCCGCGGTGGCGGGCCTCCAGGGCGTGCGCGAGTTTGTGCAGGAAGGTGGTCGCCACCACCAGCACCGCGCCGACCACCGCCATCAGCAGCGCGACCACCAGGTCGTTGGCGGCCAGGAAGCGGGTGGTCAACAGCCCCCCGACGAGCAGCACGAGCAGCCCGACGGAAGGGTCGAGGCGGACCTCGACCCCCTGGATGGTGGCGACGCGAACGGTGCGGACGAGCATGTGGGCGCAGACCGTACCCGGCGGCGGCGTCGGGCCCCGTCCGATCAGGCGTCCGACCGGGGTTCCGCCGCCGCACGGGCCCGGTTATCGTGTCGGTATGAACCTCGATGACACCACCATCCCTGACCTGCTCGATCTCACCGACGAGGTGGGTGTGCTGTCGTTCTACGTCGGCTATACCCCCTCCCAGGCGGCCGATCCGCAGCCGACCGCGCCGATCGAGATCCGCAACCAGCTCAAGGCGCTGCGCGCCGGGCTCGAGGACGGCGACCGCGAGGTTGCCCGCGCCGTCGAGGACCGGCTCCGCGCGGCCGACGGCGTCCTCGACGAGCTGCTCGACCCCAAGGCCAGCGGACAGGGGCGGGCGCTGTTCGTCGGGGTCGCCTCGGGGGAGCAACGCACGCTGCACGTCCAGGTCCCGTTCCGCGAGCGCGTGATCCTCGATGACACCGCCTACGTCCGACCCCTGGTGGCGGCGCTCGACGAGGGCCGGCCGGCCGGCATCCTCGTGGTCTCGCGCGAGCACACCCGCCTGCTGCGCTGGTCGCTGACCGGTGTCGAGGTGCTCGAGGAGAGCTCCTTCGCCGTCGAGGACGCGGTGTTCGCCGAGGAGAAGGCCGGCCCGGCGATGAACAACCCGGCCAACCCGCAGCAGGGGCACACCGACCGTGACCGGTTCGAGGACCGGCTCGAGGAGAACCGGCAGCGCTTCTTCAAGGAGGCGGTGGCCACCACGGCACAGCGCGCCGGTGAAGAGGGCTGGGACCGGATCGTGGTCTCCGCACCCCCCAAGCCGCGTGACGAGCTCGCCGGGTAGCTCGACCAGCTGGTCACCGCCCGGGTGCTGCGCGCCGATCAGGCGTGGGAGGATGCGACGCCGCCGCAGATCGCTGCGGCCGCCTGGCACCTGCTGCGCTCGGTGCACCGCGACCGTGAGCGCGAGCTGGTCGACACCGCCCTGGAGCGAGCCTTCGGCGGCGGACCGGCCGCCATCGGCCTGCGCAACGTCTGCGC
>JBKGZF010000328.1:0-3480 GCA_046545715.1 Nitriliruptoraceae bacterium
CCCGCCTGCTCGGCCACGCGGTCGAGTCGACCGGCCCCGAGCTCGCCGACGAGGATCGCCCCGAGCTACAGCGACTGCTGTACGGGCTGCACGCGGTGATGATGCTCCATCAGGCCCAGGAGGAGGAGGCGTTCGACCTCCTCGATGCCGCCGGGGAGCCCGCCCGGGCCTGAGCCGATCCGGACGCCTGCGCAGCGGCGCTGGTCGCCCCTCGCGGGCGGTCCGCTCGGCGAGCTGACGCGGACCTCCGCCCCTAGCGCCGTTGCACGGCGCGAAGGAGCCTCGCATCATCGAGCCGACCACGCGAGGCAGCCATGCGGGTGCTGGTAACCGGAGCACGCGGCAAGGTGGGATCGGCTGCGGCCACATCGCTGATGCAGGCGGGCCACGACGTGGTGACGACCGACCTCGGCGCCCCCGTCCATGAACGCGACCTACCAGGCGAGCCGCCCTACCTCCAGGCGGATCTGACGGATGCTGGTGCGGTCCACGCCCTCGTGCGCGACGTCGAGGCGGTCGTGCATACCGCCGCGATCCCCGACCCGGTCCACCACGCGCCGCACGTGGTCTTCGCCAACAACGTGCTCGCGGGCTTCAACGTCGTCGAGGCGTGCGTGCGGTGGGGTGTGCAGCGTCTGGTCAACCTCTCCAGCGAGACGGTCCCGGGCATCATCTTCGCGGAACGGCCCTTCCTGCCGCCGTACCTGCCCATCGATGAGCTGACGCCGTGTCATCCCCAGGACCCCTACGGCTTCGGCAAGCACGTGATCGAGCAGTGGTGCGACGCAGCCGTGCGGCGCAGCGACCTCAGCGTCGTCACCATCCGGCCCTCCTGGGTACAGCACGCAGGCAACTACGAGCGCAACCTCGGGCCGATGGTGCGAGATCCGCTGCGGTTCTCGCCGAGCTTCTGGTCCTACACCGACAACCAGGATCTCGCCGAGGCCATCCGGCTCTCGACCGAGATCGCGTTGGAGGGCCATGAGCTCGTCTACATCGCCCAGCCGGACAACGCCACCGGCCGCCCGCTCATCGAGCTCATCGAGGCCACGATCGGCAACGACCAGCTGGAGTTGCGCGCCACCGAGCGCGAGGACGCATCGGGGATCGACTCCAGCAAGGCGCGTCGGCTGCTCGGGTGGGAGCCGGCGCGCAGCTGGCGTGACGTGCTCGACGATCAGGGCAGGGCGCGCTGAGCGCCGTCGCCGCTGGTCACCGCCGAACCACCCGACCTCCTGGAGCCAGCCGATGACCACCCTCGCCTGGATCACCATCGGTGGGCTGGCCATGAGTCTGATCGCGCTGTCGGGCAGCCTCACCCTCCTGCTACCGGAGCGGCTGTTCGAGCGGGTGGTGCCGCTGCTGGTCGCCCTGGCGGCAGGCACGCTCATCGGTGGCGCGGTCCTGCACATGCTGCCCGAGGCCGTGGCCGCGATGGGCAACGAGCTCCCCGTCTACGTATGGCTGGTCCTCGGGTTCCTGGCCTTCTTCGTGCTCGAGCAGTTCCTCCACTGGCACCACTGCCACCGGGCGACCGGCAAGCACGGCCCGTTGGGCTACCTCATCCTGGTCGCTGATGGTGCCCACAACTTCATCGGCGGCCTCGCCGTCGCCGGTGCGTTCCTCGTCGACATCCGGGTGGGACTGATCACGTGGGCGGCCGCCGCGGCGCACGAGATCCCCCAGGAGCTCGGTGACTTCGGCATCCTGCTCCACGCGGGCTGGAGCCGGCTTCGCGCGCTGGCCTTCAACTTCCTGTCCGCGCTGACCTTCCTGCTCGGCGGCCTGCTCGCCTACGCGCTCTCCGGCAGCTTCGAGGTCTCCTGGCTGCTGCCCTTCGCGGCGGGCAACTTCCTCTACATCGCCGCAGCCGACCTCATCCCCGAGCTCACCCAGGATCCTGGCGCGGCGCGCAAGGCCCAGCTCACCGCCATGTTCGTGGCGGGGCTCGCCTTGCTCCTGATCGTGGGGATCCTGGTCTGATGTCGGCCACCAGACGGCGGACCGGCGTGATCAGTCGTCGTACCTGCCCGGCTGGACCGACTTGACGTCGATCACCGGCGTGCCGTCGACGGCCTCGAGGTTGCGCACCCGGACCTTGAGCCCGTCGACGCTCACGACCTCGACGCGGTGCAGCCCGATCGGGTTCGGACGCGATGGGGAGCGGGTGGTGAACACCCCGCGCTGCGGTCGGTCGGGGTCGCCGCGTGGATGCACGCGCAGCACGTCACGGCGCCCGCGGTGCAGCCAGGTCAACACGACCACCTCGGAGCCGGGTGACAGCCCATCGAGCCCGGCCCCGAAGCGTTCATCGAACACGAGCCACGCGTCGGGTGCGCCCTCCTCCCCCTGCTTGGGAGCCGTCGAGGTGTCCACCAACGGTGACTCGACGTGGCCGATGGGCTCGAGCTGCGGGAGATCGTCGCTCATGCCCGCAAGCTACCGGGCGCGCCGGACGCGTTGCTCGCCACCTGCGCAGGACTACGGCCGGCAGACGAAGTAGGCGTTCTGCGGGTCGTGGTCGAGGGTGTGCACCTCCACCTCGGAGAAGCCAGCACCCCGGAACAGACGCTCTGCCCGTTCGCGCCCCCACATGGCCCCGAAGCCGGCCCCGTCACGGGCGAGTGAGACGGTCATGCAGTGCAGGCAGGAGATGGTGTAGAGCAGCGGACCGATCGGGTGATCGAGATCGCCATGGTGATCACCGCTCGAATCGATGTCCTGGGCAAGGTAGACCCCGTCGTCAGCGAGGCTGTCGTGGATGGCCTGCACCACGGTCTGCGGATCCGCCTGGTCGTGAACCGCGTCGAAGGTGGTCGCCAGCTGGACCGAGCCCGTGTCGACCACCTCGCCGAGCTGCGCCGCGTCCTGCGCGTGGAAGCTGGCATTGGCCAGCCCTCGGTGCTCGGCGGTGGCCCTCGCGTAGGCGATCGCGTTCTCGCTGAGGTCGTAGCCGGTGAAGGTGCTGTTGGGGAACCACGCCGCGAGCTGGTTGAGCGCACGTCCCCGACCGCAGCCGACGTCGATCACGTTGATCCCCTGGTCGAGCCGGTCGGTGAGGCCGGGCACCAGCGGCAGGATGTGCTCACTGAGCGCCGTGAGGACGGTCTGGCCGCTGTCCTCCTCCATGACCTCGTGGAAGCGCGGGTAGGCCGCGTAGTCGACGCCACCGCCGTGCGCGAAGCACTCGACGATCTGATCCTCGACCGATCCCAGCAACGGGATGTACTGGGCGAAGACCGCGAGGTTCTCCGCCGGTGTCGACCGTGCCAGCAGCCGCGCATGCTCGACGGGGAGCACGTAGGTGCCGGCGTCCGGATCGGCCTCGACGATCTGCCCGGTGGTCATCGCACCGAGCCATTCGGTCACGTAGCGCGGATGCAGGCCGGCACGCTCGGCCAGCGCTTGCGGTGTCGTCGCCCCATTGGCCGCCATGACGTCGAACAGCCCCGTGCGGTGGCCGACCGAGATCATCAGGCA
>JBKGZF010000329.1:0-3462 GCA_046545715.1 Nitriliruptoraceae bacterium
GAGGTAGGTCGAGTCGAAGTCGGCGGCGAGCTCCTCGAGCTCGCTGACACCGGCGTCGGCAGCGTCGACGTCGCCAGCCGCCAGCATGATCTCCACGAACGCCGCGAGCACTCGGGCCCGCGCGACGCGATCGTCCTCAGCCGAGGAGATCTCGCGCTCGATCATCGTGACCGCAGCGTCGACGCGTCCCTCCGCGAGTCGGAGCAGCGCCAGACCTGGCTGCGGCGGGTGGCCCCACTCGCTCGCCTGCCGGTAGGCGTCCTCGGCGCGCGAGAACCGGCCTCGCAGGCGCAGCAGCTCGGCCTGCTGGTAGCGCGCCATGCCCATCACGGGGTCGCCGGCGGTCCTGGCGAGGTGGGCACAGGCCCGCTCGACCTCCTCCATCGCCTCGGCCCACTCGCCGTGGAGCTGCATGATCTCCGAGCGGTGGACCAGGCATTGTCCCTGGTAGGGGTGCAGATCCTGCTGGTCGCTGCACCAGCGGCTGAGCACGCCGGTCCACTCCCGTGCTCGCCGCAGGTCGAACACCATCCTGCAGGTGATGATCAGGGCGCAGTAGGCGATCCCGGCCAGTATGGGAGAGGTCTCGTCGGTCGTGATCGCGACCATGACCTCGTCGAGCAGGGGGACGCCGCGGTCGACGTCGCCACTGGCCACCAATGCCTGGCCACGGCCCAGCAGGCCCAGGACGGCGAGGTCGGGGTCGTCGAAGCGGCGCGCGATCGCCGAGACCTGTTCGAAGACCTCATGAGCCCGTTGCGGGTCGTGGTCGGCGTCGAGTGCCTGGAGCGCGACCGGGACCAACAGGTAGCCGCGGGCGGCGCAGTCGAGTTCGGCCTCGTCGAGCAGCCGCTGTGCGCGTGACAGCCAGCCGCCGCCCTGCGCGTGCTGTCCCCGCTGGAACAGCAGGATCGCCCGCCAGACCGCCCACCTCGCCGCAGGATCCACCTCGCTGTTGTCGAGGTGGAGGTGATGGAGCCGTTCCAGGCCCCGCTCGGCGGCCTCGTTGCGACCCGTGAGGAAGGCGGCCGTCGCCAGACGCCGGAGGTTCTCGGCCTCGAGGTCCTGGGTCTCGGCTGCCTCGCTCAGGTGGTCGTACGCATCTCGCCACGCGCGACGGTCGAACGCTGCTCTTCCTGCCGTCAAGTGGTCATGGTCGCCCATGCCACCTCCCGCGCTCCACCGCAGGATCGACCCTACAACGCGGCGTGGCCCCGGTCATGGCCCGGGGCCCGTTCCAACGGCCGCGTGCTGCTGCCGGGCTACGTTCGATCGTCGATGGGGAGGCGCCCACACCTGTGCGACCAGGGAGCTGTCGACCCGACGGTCGCCTGGGATGGCTAGGGACAGACCACTGCCGGTTCGGCGTCCCTCGCGGCCGCCACGGCCTGTGCGATCGGGGTCGCGATGCAGCACTCCTCGTCGCGGGCGCGCGCGTAGAGCTGTCCGACCACCCTCCCGTCGGCATCGACGACCGGAGAGCCGGACGCACCTTGGCCCGCGTCGATGGCGAGGATGAGCTGCTGCTCCGCGATGCGCTGGACGTGGCCAGCCAGGACCGTCGGTTCTGCCTCCGGGAAGCCGACGACGCGGATCGGCTGTCCCGGGGTCAGCTGTACGCCGACATCGACGGGTAGCGGCGGTGGCAGGTCCCCTTCGTCGAGGAGCAGGACCGCGACGTCGGCGTCGCGTGCGAGCCACACCTCACGGACCGGGAGGTCGGCTCCCCCCGACCAGGGTTGTGCGGTCGTCGAGCAGCCCGCCTCGACCACGTGGCGGTTGGTGAGCAGTACCAGCCGACCATCGATCTCTGCGGTGAACGCGGTCCCGCAGCGGGTGTTCTCCCCGCAGGCGGTGCTCTTGATCAGCATCACGCCGTCGGAGAGCGCTGCCTCGGCGGTCGGTGGGCCGGTGACCGCAACGCCGGCCTCGCGATCGGCCAGGCAGCCTGCGACCAGGACGAGCGCGATCAGCACCAGGACCGCCGCAAGCAGCGGTCTCGCGCCGACGGGCATGTGCGTCACCGTCGCCCGCAGCCATGTGGGGGCCGCGCCCTCGGTCCGACTGGGAGCGTGGTCTGCGACCGGATCGGGGGGAGTCGGCAGCCAGCCACCTCGCGCTTGGGATACCGACAGTAGCGAGGTTGGACCGACCCGGGTCACACCGCGGTGGCGTCGTACAGACACGGGCCGGTCCGCCTTGTCGTGAGCGGGAGCACCGGTGCTCGCCGCGGATTAGCTGGGGCGACGACCCCAGGTCAGCGCGTGCACCGGTGCCAGCTGGGCATGCCCGAGGTCGGTGAACCCATGGCGGGACAGCAGCTCGTCGTAGGCGCTGCGCGGCAGCAGCTGGTCATCGATCTGCGCCTCGAAGAACTGGATGCCGGCCATCAGCTGCCCGGGCAGGGCCTTGAGCCCCTGGTCGTCCTCGGGGAAGGGGAAGTCGGAGATCACGAACCAGCCACCCGGCTCGAGCCCCTCTAACACGTTGGCGGTCGCACGGTCGATGTCGCGGCACTCGTGCATCGAGATGTTGTTGATGACCAGCGTCGCCGGCGGGTCGATCCGCATCTCCTCCAGCGGGCTGGCTTCCAGTTCCACCCGATCGTCGATGCCGGCCTCCTGGACGCGACGGGCCGCGATATCGATCGAGTGGGTGTCGCCATCGATCCCCACGACCCGACACCGCGGATACTGCTCGGCGAGCCGTACGAGGCCGACGCCCGTGCCGCAGGCGGTGTCGACGATGCGGCAGCCGTCCTCGAGCCGTTCGGACAGCCCGGGTACCTGCGAGAGCCCACTAGGCACCAAGCGGGTGTTGAAGGGTGTGCCGGTACCGGTGACCGCTGCGATCCACTCGGGGCTGCAGTCGTCCCACCACAGGCGCTCACCGGTGGGCAGGACCCGCTCGAAGCGCTCGAAGAGCTCGGGGCGCTCGGTCAACTGGAACAGCGCGCCGGCGTAGGCGGGTGAGGACGCGTCGAGCAGCAACGTGTCCATGTGCGGCGCCAACCGGTAGTGGTCCCCGTCGCGCTCCAGCACGCCGGCGGCCACCGCTCCGCGGCACCACACGCCGGTGTAGAACTCGTCGAGCCCGAGCCGGTCGGCCAGGCCCCCAGGGGTGAGCCCGTCGGGATGCTCCGCCAAGGTCTCGATCAACCCGCAGCGCAGGCCGATGACGATCGTTCGATGGCCCATGTGCCCTGCGACGGCGCTGAGCACCGTCGGTGCCTGTTCCTGGATGGTCGGCGAGACGGTCGTGGTCCCCACCTGCTCGGTCATGGTCATGATCGACTCCTCCCTCTCTCCGGCCGTTGACCGTGACGGGGAGGTTGCCGGCACACCGTTGTGGCTGTGCTGTGGCGATGCTGTGGCAGCCTCGCGGCAGGGCTCGGGCAGGCGCTCGGCGGCTCGTGCGCGTCAGCCGGCCTGCGCGGTCCGTTCACCGAGCAGGGCATCGAGG